>NZ_JAAHBU010000001.1 GCF_010671725.1 Pseudomonas brassicae
CCTCGCTGCAGCAGGTGCCGGTGGCGGTCTCGGTGGTCGAGGGCGAGCAGTTGGAGCGCGACAACCGCAACGGCGTGGCCAGCATCGCCCAGCAGGTGCCGACGCTCAACTTCCGCACCGGCGCCTCGAACAAGGACACGTCGCTGTTCATTCGCGGCGTGGGCACCATTTCCACCTCGCCGGGGGTCGAGCCGACCGTGGCCACGGTGATCGACGGCGTGGTCTATGCACGCCCCGGCCAGGCCACCCTCGACCTGCTCGACCTTGAGCGCATCGAAGTGCTGCGCGGCCCGCAGGGCACGCTGTTCGGCAAGAACGCCTCGGCCGGTGTGCTCAACATCGTGACCAAGGCGCCGACCGAACAGACCCAGGGCTTCGTCGAGCAGGCCTACTACAGCGGCAACGAAAGCCGCACCCGCTTCGGCATCGGCGGTAGCCTGATTCCCGACACCCTCAAGGGCTCGGTCACCACCCTGTTCGGCAGCTATGACGGCAACGTCGACAACCTGGCCAACGGGCACGAGGTCAACGGCTACAACCGCAAGGGCGTGCGCGGCAAGCTGGAGTTCACGCCCAGCGACGACCTGAAGCTGACGGTGGCCGCCGACTACATGCAGTCGCATGACGACGCGCCCAATGGCGTGGTCAGCAAGGCGCTCACCCCGGCCTTCGCCGGGGCCCTGGCGCCGGTGCGCGCCAGCAGCGACAACCGCGACATCGTCAGCGACTACCGCAGCCACGTCGAAGACATCAACAAAGGTCTGTCGGCGCAGCTGGACTGGAGCCTGGGCGACTACACCCTGACCTCGATCAGCGCCTGGCGCGGCTGGGACAACACCCAGTGGCAGGATGGCGATCGCCTGAGCCGCATCAGCGCGGCCTTCCCCGGCATCCAGGACAAGGGCGACCTGCAGTTCAACCAGTACTCGCAAGAGCTGCGCCTGGCGTCGCCCAAGGGCGAGTTCCTGGAGTACGTCGGTGGCCTGTTCTACATGCACGGCAAGGACGAAGAGACCTACCGCCGCACCCTGATTACCCCGACCGCCACCCAGCAAGGCATCGCCGACTACAGCACCACCAACGACAGCTACGCGGTGTTCGGCGAGACCACCCTCAACTTCACCTCGGCGTTTCGCGGTATCGCCGGCCTGCGCTGGACCCACGACGACCTGGAGTACGACCACCGCCGCGTGTCCACCTCGGCCACGGCAGTCAACGGCATTCAGCCCGGCACCCGCAGCGACGGCTCGGTGGATGAGGACGGCTGGTCCGGGCGCCTGGGCGTGCAGTACGACCTGAGCGACGCGGTCACCACCTACCTGACCTACTCGCGCGGCTACAAGGGCCCGGCCTACAACGTGTTCTTCAACATGCAGCCGCGCGACACCGATGCGCTCAAGCCCGAAACCTCCAACACCTGGGAGGCCGGGATCAAGGCCAGCAGCTTCAACAACCGCCTGACTACCAACCTGGCGGTGTTCCACAGCGAGTACGACAACTACCAGGCGAACTTCTTCGACAGCGTGGCCGGGCAGGTGGTGACCCGCCTGATCAACGCCGGCAGCGTCAGCAGCGAAGGCGTCGAACTGGACTTCGCGTTGCAGGCCACCGCCCAGCTCAAGCTGTCTGGCGCACTGGCCTACACCCGTGCGCGCATCGACCAGTTCGCCTGCCCGGCGGGCGCGGCGGCCACCTGCAACGTCGACGGCAAGCCGCTGCCCTACAGCCCCGACTGGAAGAGCTACGTGCGGGCCGACTACAGCATCCCGCTGGACAACGGCTTGGATATCGAACTGGGTACCGACTACAGCTGGCAGAGCGAAGTGCAGTACGACATCAGCCAGAACGTCGACACCCGGCAGGGCGCCTACGGCATCTGGAACGCCAGCGTGGCCCTGGCCGACTACAACCAGGGCTGGCGCGTGGCCCTGCTGGCCAAGAACCTGGCCGACAAGTTGTACTCGCCACTGCTGGCCAGCGGCGGCGCCAACTACGTGTACCGCGCCGTACCGCGCGACGACGAGCGCTACTTCGGCATTCAACTGCGCAAGGACTTCTGACATGAGCCAGCCTGCACGACACATGAGCCTGGGGGCTTTTCTGATGGCGACCGGGCACCACGTGGCCGCCTGGCGCCACCCCGAGGTGCCGGCCAACGCCGGCTCGACATCCAGCACTACCGTTATCTGGCGCAGTTGGCCGAGGCGGCGTGCTTCGACGCGGTGTTCGTGGCCGACAGCGTGGCGGCGGCTACCGGCGAGATTGCCAGCCGCATGGCCCGCTCCGACCACTTCGAACCCCTGACTTTGCTGGCCGCGTTGAGCGCCGTGACCGAGCGCATCGGGTTGATCGCAACCGTCACCACAACGTACAACGAGCCGTACCACGTAGCACGTAAATTTGCCTCGTTGGACCACCTTTCGGGTGGGCGCTCAGGCTGGAATCTGGTAACCTCGGACGCCGCCGCCGAGGCCCTGAATTTTGGCCTTGAAGCCCACGTAGACCACGCCGAACGCTACGCGCGGGTACGTGAGTTCCACCAGGTGGTAAGCGGCCTGTGGGACAGCTGGGCCGATGATGCCTTCGCCCGCGACAAGGCCTCTGGTACGTACTACCACCCTGAAAAAGTACGAAATCTTGATCATCAGGGTGAACACTTCAAGGTCAAGGGCCCTTTGAATGTAGCCCGTGTTCCGCAAGGGCGCCCGGTGGTGGTACAGGCCGGCTCTTCGCCCGCCGCTCGACCTGGCGGCGCAGACCGCCGAGGTGGTGTTCACCGCGCAGACCTCGCTGGCCTCGGCCCAGGCGTTCTATGCCGACCTGAAGGGGCGGCTGGCGGCCTACGGGCGCAGTGAGGCGTCGCTCAAGATCATGCCGGGGGTGTTCATCGTGGTCGGGCAGAGCCAGGCCGAGGCCGAAGAAAAGTTCGACGCGTTCCAGCAACTGGTCGAGCCCGAAGTGGGCGTGGCATTGCTCGGGCGCATGCTCGGCAACTTCGACCTGTCGGGCTATCCGCTGGACGGCCCGCTGCCGCAGCTGCCACTGACCGACAGCGGCCAGCGCAGCCGGCAGCAACTGCTCAGTGAGCTGGCCGAGCGCGAGCACCTCAACCTGGCGCAACTGGGCCGGCGTATCGCAGGCGGGCGCGGGCACTACAGCCTGATCGGCACGCCCACGCAGATTGCCGATCAGATGCAGGCCTGGTTCGAGCAGCGCGCCGCCGACGGCTTCAATGTACTGGTGCCGCACCTGCCGGGTGGGCTGGAAGATGTCGCCCGCCACGTGGTGCCCGAGCTGCAGCGCCGCGGCCTGTTCCGCACGCACTATCAGGGCAGCACCTTGCGCGAACACCTGGGCCTGGCCCGCCCGAACAACCCGTACTTTTCCTGAGGCACTGTCATGACCTACCTCGCTGCTGAACAGCGTTACGCCCGCATGCCCTACCGCCGTGTCGGGCGCAGCGGGCTGGTGTTGCCCGCCCTGTCCCTGGGCCTGTGGCACAACTTTGGCGACAGCACGCCGCTGAGCGACCAGCGTGCGCTGCTGCGCACCGCCTTCGACCTGGGCATCAACCACTTCGACCTGGCCAACAACTACGGCCCGCCGTTCGGCAGTGCCGAAAGCAACTTCGGCCGTGTGCTGCGCGAAGACTTCAAGGCCCATCGCGATGAGCTGATCATCTCCAGCAAGGCCGGCTGGGACATGTGGCCGGGGCCGTACGGGCAGGGCGGCAGCTCGCGCAAGTACCTGCTGGCCAGCCTCGACCAGAGCCTGGCGCGCCTGGGACTGGACTATGTGGATATCTTCTATTCACACCGTTTCGACCCGGACACGCCGCTGGAAGAAACCGCCGGTGCGCTGGCCACGGCGGTGCAGCAGGGCAAGGCGCTGTATGTCGGCATCTCGTCGTACTCGGGGGTCAAGACCCGTGAACTGGCGCGGCTGCTGCAGGACTGGAAGGTGCCCCTGCTGATCCATCAGCCGGCCTACAACCTGCTCAACCGCTGGGTCGAAAAAGACCTGCTGGACGTGACCGAAGACATTGGCAGCGGCGTGATTGCCTTCACCCCGTTGGCACAAGGGTTGCTCACCGACAAGTACCTCAATGGCGTGCCGGCCGATGCACGGGTCAATCGCCCCGGTGGCGGCTCGTTGCTGCCTTCGCACTTGTCCGAGGCCAACCTTGCGCATGTGCGTGCACTCGACGAGATCGCCCGTCGCCGCGGCCAGAGCCTGGCGCAGTTGGCCCTGGCCTGGATCCTGCGCGACCCGCGGGTGAGCTCGGCGCTGATTGGTGCCAGCCGCCCCGAGCAGATCATCGAAAACGTCGCGGCGCTGGACAATTTGGCGTTCAGCGCCGAGGAACTGGTCGAGATCGACCGGTTCGCGGTCGAGGGCGGCATCAACCTCTGGGAAAAGCCGTCCACGGCGGAGTGACCGATGAAAGTATTCGCAATGATTGGTGCAGGCCTGGCCCTGTTGGGCCTGGCGACAACCGTACAGGCAGACCCGGCGAGCCTGCGCATCGGTTACCAGAAGGGCTCGATTGCCCTGGTGCTGGCCAAGGAACAGGGCTTGCTGGAAAAACGCTTTGCCGGCACGCAGGTGCAGTGGGTCGAGTTCCCGGCCGGCCGCAGATGCTCGAAGCGCTGAACATCGGCAGCCTCGACGTGGGTTCGACCGGTGACATCCCGCCGCTGTTCGCCCAGGCAGCGGGGGCCGACCTGGTGTACATCGGTGCCGAGCCGGCCAAGCCTGCGGCCGAGGTGATCCTGGTGCGCAGCGACAGCCCGGTGCAGTCGGTGGCGGCGCTCAAGGGGCGCAAGGTGGCGTTGCAGAAGGGCTCCAGCGCCCACAACCTGGTGCTGCGGGCGTTGAACAAGGCGGGCTTGGGCTTCAACGACATACAGCCGGTGTACCTGAGCCCGGCGGATGCGCGGGCGGCGTTCGAGCATGGCAGCGTGGACGCCTGGGCCGTGTGGGACCCGTATGCCTCGTTGATGCTGAGCGAGGGGCACAGCCGCCTGCTGGCCAATGGCGAGGGGTTGGGACTGTCGGGGCCGATCTACACGGCGCGGCGCGGGTATGCCAAGGACAATGCGGCGTTTGTGCAGGACCTGCTGGCCGAGCTGACGGCGGCGGAGGCGTTGACGCGCAGCCAGCGCGAGCAAAGCCTGCAGATTCTGACGCGTTCGATGGGGTTGCCGCAGGCGGTGGTGGCGCGCTATGTGGACAACCGCCCGCCGTCACCGGTACTGCCGATTACCCAGGCGGTGGTGGCGGCGCAGCAGGCCACGGCGGACCTGTTTTTTGAAAATCGGTTGCTGCCCAGGCGGGTCGACGTGAGCAAGGCGTTGCCCTAGGAGGGGCCGCTGTCGCGGCCCTTCGCTGGCAAGCCAGCTCCCACAAAGGCAGCGATGATCCTTGTGGGAGCTGGCTTGCCAGCGAAGGGCGCACCACGGTTTAGAAGGGTTTGTCCCCCAGAATCGTGGCCCGGTGCATCACCCGCCGTTGCGGTCGGTAGTCGTCCACCGCGTAATGCTGGGTCACACGGTTGTCCCAGAACGCCACATCGTCCTGCTGCCAGCGCCAGCGAATGGTGAACTCCGGCCGTGTCGCATGGGCGAACAGGAACGTCAGGATGGCCTCGCTCTCCGCCTCGCTCAGTTCGTTGATCCGCGCGGTAAACCCGTCGCTGACAAACAGCGACTTGCGCCCGCTTACCGGGTGTGTGCGAACCACCGGGTGCGACAACGGCGGGTTGTTGCGCCGCGCCGCCTCCCAGCGCGCCAGGTCTGCCGGGGTGTTGCCATAGCGCTCCAGCGGAAACGAGCGGGTGAAGTCATGGGTCGCCGTCAGCCCGTCGAGCAGTTGACGCAGCGGCGCCGACAACGCCTCGTACGCAGCAATCCCGCTGGCCCACAAGGTATCGCCACCATACGCCGGCAGTTGCTTGGCACTGAGTACCGCGCCCATCGCCGGGGTTGGCAGGAAGGTCACGTCGGTGTGCCAGATGGCGTTGTCGCGCACGTCGGTCACCGCCGTATCGAGCACCAGCACCTGTGGCGTCTGCGGTACGTTGGGGTAGATCGGGTGTATGTGCAGGTCGCCGAAGCGCGCGGCAAAATCCGCCTGCTGCTGGGGGCTCAACGGCTGCTCGCGAAAGAACAGCACCTGGTGTTCAAGCAGTGCCTGTTCGATGGCATCACGCTGTTCACGGCTGATCTCGCGGCTCAGGTCGATGCCGCTGATCTGGGCGCCGAGCGCCGGGCTCAGCGGGGTAATGGTCAGGCTCATGTCAGTCTCGATTCCGATGTTCAATGGCTCTGGCCATGCCAGGGCACCAGTTTGCGCTGTAGCGCACGCAAGCTCATTTCCAGTGCAAAGGCGATCAGGGCGATCACCAGGATCCCCAGCACCACCACATCGGTCACCAGGAACTGCGCGGCCGACTGCACCATGAAGCCCAGCCCGCTGGTGGCCGCGATCAGCTCGGCGGCCACCAGCGTCGACCAGCCTACCCCCAGGCCGATGCGCACGCCGGTGAGAATGTCGGGCAACGCACTGGGCAGGATCACATGCCGAATCAGCTGCGCCCGGGTGGCACCCAGCGACTGCGCGGCGCGCAGTTTGGCCGGGTCGACGGTACGTACCCCGGTCGCGGTGGCAATCGCGATGGGGGCGAAGATCGCCAGATAGATCAGCAGTACCTTGGACAACTCGCCGATACCGCACCAGATCACGATCAGCGGCAGGTACGCCAGCGGCGGGATCGGCCGGTAGAACTCGATCAGCGGGTCGAAAATGCCGCGGGCAATGCGGTTGTGGCCGATGGCGATACCGATCGGGATCGCGCTCAGGATCGCCGCGCCCAGGGCCAGGCCTATGCGCCCCAGGCTTGCGCCCAGGTGCTGCCACAGGGTCGACTCCATGTAGCCCTGGGTCACCAGCAGCCAGGCCTTGGCCAGCACCGCCTCGGGCGCGGGCAGAAACAGCGGCTCGATCCACTCGGCGGCCGTCACGGCCCACCACAGCAACACCAGCGTGGCCAGCGTCAGTACGCTGATCCAGCGGGTACTCAGGCTACGTCGCACTTTTATAGAAGGGCGCGAGGCGGTAGCGGGCTTGGCCGCTACCGGCAGGTCGAGGCTGCTCATGCAAGCTCCTGGCGCGGCACGCCGCTGCGTTGAGAGAACACCCGCGACAGCACGTGCTCGCGGGTTTCGATAAAGCGTGGGTCGGACTTGATCGCCCGCGCCGACTCGCCGGCCGCGTAGCGCTGGCCGAAGTCCAGTTGCAGGCGTTCGACGATCTGCCCCGGGTTGGGCGCCAGCAAGACCAGTTCGGTGGCGAGGAACACCGCCTCTTCGATGTCGTGGGTTATCAGGAACACCGGTTTGGCGGTGCGCTGCCACACCTGCAGCAGCAGCTCCTGCATCTGTTCACGGGTGAACGCATCCAGCGCACCAAAGGGTTCGTCCATGAGCAGGATGCGCGGGTCGGCAGCCAGCGCGCGGGCCAGGCCCACACGCTGTTTTTGCCCGCCCGAGAGTTGCCAGATACGGCGCTTGGCGAAGTCGGCCAGGTCCACCAGCGCGAGCATTTCCCGCGCCCGCTGCTCGCGCTGGGGGCGCGGCACGCCCGCCAGTTCCAGGCCGAAGCCGACGTTGGCCAGGACATCCTGCCAGGGCAGCAGGGCGTCATCCTGAAACACCACGCCGCGATCGGCACCGGGCCCTTGCACCGCCTGGCCGTCGAGGCTGATGCGCCCGGCACTGGGCGCCACGAAGCCGGCGATCAGGTTGAGCAGCGAGGTCTTGCCGCTGCCGGACGGGCCGAGGGCCACCAGCAACTGCTGTGGGCCCAGGCTCAGGGAAATGTCGGCCAGTACCGGGGCGGCGGCGCCGGGGTACTGTGCGCTGATGCGCTCCAGTTGTAACAGGGCCATGGCGGGCTCCGGGCTCAGTGGGTGATGAACTTGGCGCTGACGTATGGCGCGTAGTCGGGCAGCACGGCATCGACCTTGCCCTGTTCCTTGAGGAAGGTGGCGGTGTCGGTGATGGCCTGGGTGGTCGGTGCGCCGAGGGCCGCGACCTGGTCGGCGGCCAGCGGGAACACGTTGCCCTGCAGCAGCGCCGGTATGTCAGCGGCCTTGGCCCCGGAGAGCTTCACCAGCTTGTCGACATTGGCCTGGTTGGCCAGCCACGCTTGCGGGTCGTTGCGGTAGTCGGCGTAGGCGTCGAGGGTCACTTTGGCAAACGCCTTGACGATCTCGGGGTGCTTGGCGGCAAAGTCCTTGCGCACGATCCACGCGTCGAAGGTCGGTGCGCCTTTCTCGGCCAGCTCGCCGGAGGTGATCAGCACCTTGCCGTTTTCCTTGGCCACGCCCAGGGCGGGGTCCCATACGTAAGTGGCGTCGATGTCGCCGCGCTTCCAGGCGGCGATGATCGCGGGGGGCGCGAGGTTGAGGATCTGCACCTTGGCCGGGTCGATGTTCCACTGTTTAAGTGCGGCCAGCAGGCTGTAGTGGCCGGTGGACACGAACGGCACGGCGATCTTCTTGCCGATCAGGTCCTGGGGCGACTGGATGCCGCTGCCGTCGCGGGCCACCAGGGCTTCGGCGGCGCCGATCTGGGTGGCGATCAGGAAGGTTTGCACCGGCAGCTTGCGGGTCGCGGCGGCCGCCAGGGGGCTGGAGCCGAGGTAGCCGATCTGCACGTCGCCAGAGGCGACGGCGGTGATCACCTCGGCGCCGCTGTCGAACTTGCGCCAGTCGATGCTGGCCTTGCTGGTTTTTTCGTAGGTGCCATCGACCTGGGCGACTTTGGCCGGATCGACGGTGGTCTGGTAGGCCACGGTCAGGTCGGCGGCCTGGACGAAGAAGCTGGCACCAGCCAGGGCCAGGGCGGAAAACAGGCGCAGCGGAGCAGGCAGGGTCATGGAAAACTCCTCGTCAGGCGGTAGTCGGGATGGGATGACGAGAAGACTAGATGATCTAAGAAATTAAAAATAAATAACTTTTTTGCATTAGCTTAGGAGCCAATCGATTTAAGGCAGGGGAACTCGCAGTGGCTTCTTCGCTGGCAAGCCAGCTCCCACAGGTACCCTGCAGATCTGCCTGACGGCGTTCCACCCTGTGGGAGCTGGCTTGCCAGCGAATGCTGCACCGCGGTGTCACTGGATGAACTGTGCACTCACGAACGGCGCATAGTCAGGCAGCACACTTTCAACCTTGCCCTGTGCCTTCAGGAACTGCGCCGTCTCGGCAATCGCCTTGGGGGTTTGCGTGCTCAGCAGTGTCGACTGTGCCTGTGCATCGGGGAACGCCGACCCGCCCAGTAGTTCGGGCACATCCGCCGCATTCGCGCCGGTCAGCTTGGCAATCTTCTGTACCGGCGCCGAATCGGCCGTCCACTGTGCCTTGTTGGCCGCATAGTCGGCAAACGACTGCAGCGTAACCTTGGCAAATGCGGCCACCAGTTGCGGGTGCTGCTGGGCAAAATCCTTGCGCGCCACCCACACCTCGAACGTCGGTGCGCCCCAGCCGCCGACCTCGGCTGCGTCGGTCAGGGTCTTGCCACTCTTGCGGATCTCGCCCAGCGCCGGGGACCACACGAACGCGCCATCGATGTCGCCGCGTTGCCACGCGGCGGCGATTTCGGCCGGCTGCAGGTTGACCACTTTCACCTGGCGGGTATCGAGGTTCCAGTGCTTGAGCGCGCCCAGCAGGCTGTAGTGCGAGGTGGACACGAACGGTGTGGCGATGGTCTTGCCGACCAGGTCCTGCGGGGTGTTGATGCCACTGCCGTTGCGTACCACCAGCGCCTCGGCGGCGTTGATCTGCGCCGATACGATGAACGCCACGATGGGCAGCTTGCGTGAGGCCGCTGCAGCCAGCGGGCTGGAACCCAGGTTGCCGATCTGCACGTCGCCCGAGGCCATCGCGGTGATCACCTCGGGCCCGCTGTTGAAGCGCGCCAGGCGATTTTCTGGCCCAGCGCCTGTTCATAGGCGCCGTCGGCCTGGGGCACTTTGCTTGGGTCGACGCCCGTCTGGTAGCCCACGGTCAACTCGGTCGCCTGGCTAACCAGCGTCAAGCCGGTCAAGGCCAGGGTGGTGAACAATCGAAGCGCGAAGGGAAGGGCCATGGGGTTGTCCTGAAGGGGAGGCGGTGCCTTCAAGCTAAACGATCTAAAAAATAAATTTAAAATTCCTTTTAGGAATTAGCTTATGCGCCGACAGCCTCAGGACAGAAATATTCGGAATATATTCCGTAATAATCTGAACAATTCATAAAATTGTCTTTTTTGATTTATAGGATTGTCATTATCCTGCGCACCAGGAACGGGGCCTTAGACCAAAGTCGTGAAATCAAAAGTTACGATTGACTTGTCAGTCACGCTTTGGTGCTAATCGCCATTCGTCTTGGCGCGCAACGACAGATTCTGCCACTAGCGACATAAAAACTAGAAATCGAAAGGAGTGAAACATGTACAAGTCCACCTTGGCCCTGGCCGTGGCCGTTGGCGTTCTGGCCCAACAGGCAGGTGCTGCCGGTTTCGTAGAGGACAGCAAGCTGTCGCTCAGTTCCCGTACCATGTATTTCAACAACGATGAGCGTGAAACCGGTGGTTTCGACCAGCGCGAATCGGGCCAAGGCTTCAAGCTGGACTATCTGTCCGGCTTCACCGACGGCACTGTAGGTTTCGGCGTTGACGTGCAAGCGGTGTGGGGTATCCACCTGGACGGCGGCAAAGGCCACCGTCAGAACGCCAACAACTCGTTCTTCCCAAGCGATACCGATGGTTCGGCTGTACATGACTGGGCGCGCATCGGCGGTAACGCCAAAGCACGCTTCTCCAAGACTGAAGCGCACTTCGGTAGCGCATTGGCACCTAACCTGCCAATCCTGGTCTCCAACGACGGTCGTCTGCTGCCGCAAACGTTTGAAGGCGGCACCATCCAGTCGAAGGAAATCGACAACCTGACCCTCAACGGCGGCCAGCTGACCCACGCCATGGGCCGTGCTTCGAGCAACCGTACCGGCCTGTCGGTCAACGGCGCCAGCGCAGACAGCAACAAGTTCCAGTTTGCCGGTGGCGACTGGAAGGTCACCAAAGATCTGACCCTGCAGTACTACTACTCGAACCTGGAAGACTTCTACAAACAGCACTTCCTGGGCCTGGTACACGTCCTGCCAATCGGTGAAGACCAATCGTTCAAGACCGACCTGCGCTACTTCGACAGCAGCAGCGACGGCAAGAACAGCAGCGGCGAAGCAGGTTATGGCTTCAACAACAACGGCGGTTATGCCAAGCATGCTGGCGAGGTCGACAACAAGACCTGGAGCGCCATGTTCACGTACACCCTCGGCGGCCATGCAATCCTGCTGGGTCACCAACAGGTGGGTGATGACGGTGGTTTCGTCTGGCTGAACCAAGGTTCGGTGCGTAATGGCAACGGCCGTCAGGAAGGCGCTGGTGGTGCCAGCTTCTACCTGTTCACCGACAGCATGATCAACCAGTTTGCCCGTGCCGGTGAGAACACCACCTTCGGTCAATACTCCTTCGACTTCGCCCGTGTGGGTGTTCCAGGCCTGAAGACCTCGATCGCCTACCTGCGTGGCGATGACGTGAAGAACCCTGTGGGTGGCGGTACCTACCACGAGTGGGAGCGCGATGCGCGTATCGACTACGTGATCCAGCAAGGCACTCTCAAAGGCCTGGGCGCAAGCCTGCGTCACGGTTCCTACCGTGGCGAAGGTCAGAGCATCGGTGACCAGGACCAGACCCGCCTGATCTTCAACTACACCTACAGCTTCATGTAAGTGTGATTGATGAAGAAGCCCCGCCTGGTGCGGGGCTTTTTTTCGTCTTGATTCTTATAGATCCAAAAATTATAAATAAATCGATATTTATTCTTTTTAACCTTATGCACAGGCAGGCTACAGTTGAACCCATAAACCACCCAGCCAAGGAGCCGCACCATGAGCCTCAGACTCGGCGACATCGCCCCCGATTTCGAACAGGATTCCAGTGCGGGCAAGATCCGCTTCCACGAGTGGCTGGGCGACAGCTGGGGCGTGCTGTTCTCGCACCCGGCCGACTTCACCCCGGTGTGCACCACCGAGCTGGGCTTTACCGCCAAGCTCAAGGAGCAGTTCGCCGAGCGCGGCGTCAAGGCCATTGCGCTGTCGGTCGACCCGGTGGACTCGCACCACCGCTGGATCGACGACATCAACGAAACCCAGAACACCACCGTCAACTTCCCGATCCTGGCCGACGCCGATCGCAAGGTGTCGGACCTGTACGACCTGATCCACCCCAATGCCAGTGACACCCTCACCGTGCGTTCCTTGTTCGTGATCGACCCGAACAAGAAGATCCGCCTGACCATCACCTACCCCGCCAGCACCGGGCGCAACTTCCACGAGATCCTGCGGGTGATCGACTCGTTGCAGTTGACCGACAACCACAAGGTTGCCACCCCGGCCAACTGGCAGGACGGTGACGAGGTGGTGATCGTGCCGTCGCTCAAGGATGAGGAAGAGATCAAACGCCGCTTTCCGAAGGGTTATCGGGCGGTCAAGCCTTACCTGCGCCTGACCCCGCAGCCCAATCGCTGAATAGTCTTGTTGTAGCCACACCAGGGTTTTGGGGCCGTTTCGACGGCCCTTTTTTTATTGGGTCGGTGCTTGCCAGCGAAACTCTTCATAGACAATAAAAGAATAAACAAATGAAAAAATATGATTTATCGGTATATGTGTCGAGCTGTTAAGGTCACTCCACTCCAGCGAGACCCGAACTCGCGGCCCTCTAGAACACGATCAAGGAAGTGCTCCAATGCTGGTGGTTTCTCTCGGTGGTAGCCCAAGTTTGCGTTCACGCTCTGGCGTGCTGCTCGACCGTGCCAGGCACTGGCTGCACATCCAAGGCGTGGAAGTGGTGACCTTCCAGGTGCGCGATTTCCCTGCCGAAGACCTGCTGCATGCGCGCTTCGACAGCCCCAAGGTGCAGCACTTCCTGCAACTGGTGGCCCAGGCCGACGGCCTGGTGGTGGCGACCCCGGTGTACAAGGCGTCGTTCGCCGGTGCCTTGAAGACCCTGCTCGACCTGCTGCCCGAACGCGCCCTGGAACACAAGGTGGTACTGCCCATCGCCACCGGCGGCAGCATCGCCCACATGCTGGCGGTGGACTACGCGCTCAAGCCGGTGCTGTCGGCACTCAAGGCACAAGAGACCCTGCAAGGGATCTTCGCCGACGACAGCCAGATCGCCTACGGCGAAGGCAGCGCAGCGGCCCAGTTGGCCCCGGCGCTGGAACAGCGCCTGAACGAATCGCTGGAACAGTTTTACAGTGCCCTGGCGCGCCGCCCCAAACCGGTCGCCCCCGGCCTGCTCAATGAACGCCTGATCAGTGCGCGCTGGAGCATCTGACCCGCATCACCGGCTTTACCGTCTTACCCCACCTTACTCGCCCGCCAACGGGCAAGCAGGTGCAGCCTGAACCCCCACAGCAAAAAGGAGAGCGCTATGCGCACTGTCGTTTTGCGTCGCGGTCTGGTCGCTCTGTTTGCTGCGGCTGTGTCCTTCGGCGCCATCACTCAAGCCCAGGCTGAAAGCCTGCGCATCGGTTACCAGAAATACGGCACGCTGGTGCTGCTCAAGGCCAAGGGCTCGCTGGAAAAACGCCTGGCCGCCCAAGGTGTGCAGGTGCAGTGGACCGAATTCCCCGGTGGCCCTCAGTTGCTCGAAGGGCTCAACGTGGGCTCCATCGACTTTGGCGTGACCGGCGAAACCCCACCGGTGTTTGCCCAGGCCGCCGGCGCCGACCTGCTCTACGTCGCCTATGAGCCACCGGCGCCGACCAGCGAGGCGATCCTGGTGCCCAAGGGCTCGTCGATCCAGTCGGTAAAAGAACTCAAAGGCAAGAAAGTCGCCCTCAACAAGGGCTCCAACGTGCACTACCTGCTGGTACGCGCGCTGGAAGACGCCGGCCTCAAGTACACCGACATCACCCCGGTATTCCTGCCGCCGGCCGATGCCCGCGCCGCGTTCGAGCGCGGCAGCGTCGACGCCTGGGTCATCTGGGACCCGTACCAGGCGGCCGCCGAGCAGCAGTTGCAGGCACGCACCCTGCGTGACGGCAAGGGCATCGTCGACAACCACCAGTTCTACCTGGCCACCAAACCCTACGCACAACAGCACCCCGAAGTGATCAGCGCGCTGGTCGAGGAAGTGCGCGCGGTGGGCGAGTGGTCGCAGGCCAACCCGCAGGAGGTCACCGACCAGGTTGCACCGCTGCTGGGCCTGCCGGCCGACATCACCCTGACGTCGGTGAAACGCCAGGGCTACGGCGCGCACTTCCTGACCCCGGAAGTGGTCGCCGCGCAGCAGAAGATTGCCGACACCTTTCACACCCTGAAGCTGATTCCCAAACCGTTGAGCATCAAGGATGTGATCTGGACGCCACCGGCCAAGGTCGCTACCGCGCCTTGACTATTTGCCCGCGCCGGGGCGCCGCCCCGGTTTTGCGCCACCCTTAGGAGACAACTCCGATGAGCCTGAACGTTTTCTGGTTTCTTCCGACCCATGGCGACGGCCATTACCTTGGCACCGCCGAGGGCGCCCGCGCTGTCGACCATGGCTACCTGCAGCAAATCGCCCAGGCCGCCGACCGCCTCGGTTTCGGCGGTGTGCTGATCCCCACCGGGCGCTCCTGCGAAGACTCCTGGCTGGTGGCCGCCTCGCTGATCCCGGTCACCCAGCGCCTGAAGTTCCTGGTGGCGTTGCGCCCGGGGATCATCTCGCCGACCGTGGCCGCGCGTCAGGCCGCCACCCTCGACCGCCTGTCCAACGGCCGCGCGCTGTTCAACCTGGTGACCGGTGGCGACCCCGAGGAACTGTCCGGTGACGGCCTGTTCCTCAGCCACGAAGAGCGCTACCAGGCCTCGGTGGAATTCACCCGCATCTGGCGCCGCGTGCTGGAAGGCGAAACCGTCGATTACGACGGCCAGCACATCCAGGTCAAGGGCGCCAAGCTGCTCTACCCGCCGGTGCAACAGCCGCGCCCGCCGTTGTACTTCGGCGGCTCCTCGGAAGCCGCGCAAGACCTGGCCGCCGAGCAGGTCGAGCTGTACCTGACCTGGGGCGAGCCACCGGCCGCCGTGGCCGAGAAGATCGCGCAGGTGCGTGCCAAGGCCGCCAAGCAGGGCCGTACGGTGCGCTTCGGCATCCGCCTGCACGTGATCGTGCGTGAAACCAATGCCGAGGCCTGGCAAGCCGCCGAACGCCTGATCTCGCACCTGGACGACGACACCATTGCGCGTGCCCAGGCCTCGCTGGCGCGTTTCGACTCGGTCGGCCAGCAGCGCATGGCGGCACTGCACGGCGGCAACCGCGACAACCTGGAAGTCAGCCCCAACCTGTGGGCCGGCGTAGGCCTGGTGCGGGGTGGGGCCGGCACGGCACTGGTCGGCGATGGCCCGACTGTTGCCGCGCGGGTCAAGGAATACGCGGACCTGGGCATCGATACCTTCATCTTCTCCGGTTACCCCCACCTGGAAGAGTCGTACCGGGTGGCCGAGTTGCTGTTCCCGCACCTGGATATCCAGCGCCCTGAAGTACCGACCGGCGCCAACTACGTCAGCCCGTTCGGCGAAATGGTCGCCAACGACATCCTGCCCAAAGCTGCGGCCAAGGCGTGAGGATCGAATCATGAGTCGATCCTCCATCCCCTTGTCGCAACGCCTGGCGCCGTGGGCCCTGCCAGTGCTGCTGCTGGCCGTGTGGCAGTTGGCGGTAAGCGCCGGCTGGCTGTCGACGCGCATCCTGCCGGCGCCGAGCGCGGTGTTCAGCGCTGGTGTCGAGCTGGTGCGCAGCGGCGAAATCTGGACCCATCTGGCCATCAGTGGCTGGCGCGCCGCGCTCGGTTTTGTCATCGGCGGCAGCATCGGCCTGGCACTGGGCTTTATCACCGGCCTGTCGAAATGGGGCGAACGCCTGCTCGACAGTTCGGTGCAGATGATCCGCAACGTGCCGCACCTGGCGCTGATCCCGCTGGTGATCCTGTGGTTCGGTATCGACGAGTCGGCGAAGATCTTCCTGGTGGCGCTGGGCACCCTGTTCCCGATCTACCTCAACACCTACCACGGCATCCGCAACGTCGACCCGGCGCTGGTGGAAATGGCCCGCAGCTATGGCCTGAGCGGCTTTGCGCTGTTCCGTCAGGTGATCCTGCCGGGGGCGCTGCCCTCGATCCTGGTGGGGGTGCGTTTTGCCCTGGGCTTCATGTGGTTGACGCTGATCGTGGCCGAGACCATTTCGGCCAACGCCGGTATCGGCTACCTGGCGATGAACGCGCGGGAGTTCCTGCAAACCGACGTGGTGGTACTGGCGATCGTGCTGTACGCCGTGCTCGGCAAGCTTGCCGACCTCGCGGCCCGCGGCCTTGAACGGGTGTGGCTGCGCTGGCACCCGGCTTATCAGGTAGTCAAAGGAGACGGCGCATGACCGTACTCAAGGAACAACCGCCACGGCTGCTGCGCGGAATACCGCTGGCCGTGCACACGCTGCAAAAGACCTTTGGCCAACGTCAGGTGTTGCGCGATATCGATCTGCACATCCCGGCGGGCCAGTTCGTCGCCATCGTCGGCCGTAGCGGCTGCGGCAAGAGCACCTTGCTGCGCCTGCTGGCCGGCCTCGACCAGCCCAGCGGCGGTGAGCTGCGGGCCGGTTCCGCGGCGCTGAGCGATGCCCGCGAAGACACCCGCCTGATGTTCCAGGAGGCGCGCCTGCTGCCCTGGAAGAAGGTCATCGACAACGTCGGCCTGGGGCTCACCGGCAACTGGCGCGAGCGTGCCTTGCAGGCGCTGGAGGCGGTGGGCCTGGCCGACCGTGCCAATGAATGGCCGGCGGCGTTGTCCGGTGGCCAGAAGCAGCGTGTGGCCCTGGCCCGTGCGCTGATTCACCAGCCACGCCTGTTGCTGCTGGATGAGCCACTGGGCGCGCTGGATGCGCTGACGCGCATCGAGATGCAGCAACTGATCGAGAACCTGTGGCGCAAGCATGGCTTCACCGTGTTGCTGGTGACCCATGACGTCAGCGAAGCGGTGGCGGTGGCCGATCGGGTAATCCTGATCGAGGACGGCGAGATCGGCCTGGACCTGCTGGTCGACCTGCCACGCCCGCGTGCGCGCGGCTCACACCGCCTGGCGGCACTGGAAACCGAAGTATTGAACCGAGTCCTGTCGGTACCGGGCACGCCGCCCGAGCCCGAGCCTGTAGCACCTTTGCCTACGCAACTGCGTTGGGCCCACTGATCTTTAGCCTCTACAAGGAAACCTGCAGATGACCATCAAAGCGATCAACGTACGCAACCAGTTCAAAGGCACCGTGAAAGAAATCCTGGAAGGCCCGGTATTGTCGGAAATCGATGTGCAGACCGCTTCGGGCATCGTCACCTCGGTGATCACCACCCGTTCGGTCAAGGAGCTGGAGCTGACCATCGGCAGTGAAGTGATTGCCTTCGTGAAATCGACCGAAGTGTCCATCGCCAAGCTCTGAAACCCCTGGCAAGGCTTCGCTGGCAAGCCAGCTCCCACAGGCTAATCACTGATCTTCAGAGCAGTGGGGTACCTGTGGGAGCTGGCTTGCCAGCGAAAGGGCCGTCAGCGTTTAGGCAAGAATGGCGGCAGGTACAACCCCAGATACGCATCGAACACCCGCATCCCTTCCTCCGCCATGCGCGGCGTGATCTGCCCATGCAGCTGCACCGAACGCGCATACACGCGGTCGCCCAGCTCCATTGCCAGGGCAAACACATCCACATCGTCCGGCAGCACCGGCAACTGGAAATGCTCGGCAAACAGCTTGTGCATCAGCGCGCCCAGCTCGATATCGTGCTGACGGTCGGCCTGCGTCACCTCACTCAGCCCATGCTGCGCCAGGATCAGCTGGCGCGCCGCCGCATCCTGGTTGTAGATGCTCAGCATGCGCTGCTCCACCAGCCGCGACAGGTCGCGCCAGTGCTGCAGGCTGCCCGGCTCGATCGGCGCCTGGATGCAGGCGCGAAACGCGCTGTGCACATCTGCAGTCAGGGCTTCGAGCAACGCCGGTACACTGGCGAAGAAGTGATACACCGACGACGGCGGGATCTGCGCACGCTCGGCGACGCTGTAGATCGACAGGCTGGCCACGCCTTCGCTGGCCAGCAGCGCGCGGGCGGCCTGCAGGATCGAATCGATCCGCGCCTGGCTGGCCGCGCGCGGTTTGCGGGGTGGGGCGGTACGCGTCATGTCAGTTGCTGATTGCCAGGATGCTGGCCTGGTACGCACCGACGAACAGGTCGAAGTCGACCTTGTCCTCTTCGCGCTCCAGCGTGGCCTGGGCCTCCAGCGACTCGCGCGCCATGTTCTCGAAGCGTTGCTGCGCCTCGTTGCTCAGCGGCTGGCCACGGAAGAACGCGGCATGCGCCTGGCTTTGACGCAGGGAGAACTGGCTGAAGCTCTGCTTGTGCTCGGTCATGCGCGCCAGCACCTGGGCAGACGGTGTCAGCGACGGGTCGCTGACCTTGGCCGCTTGCGCCGCCAGGGCCTTGGCATGCTCGTCGCCGGTGTGGCTGCGGTCGAGCAGTGCGGCCAGCGGCGCGATACGTTGCAGCAACTCGTCAGCCCATTGCCTGAGCGCCACCGGCTGGCCGTCACGCTGCAGCTCAAGGCCTGGTCGACGGCCTTCCTTGACCACACTGAGGAAGTTGCTGGTGCACTGCCCGCACTCGCCGTTGCCCAGCAGCGGGCTGTCTTGCAGTGCACAGAACAGCAGGAAGGCGTCGAGGAAGCGTGCCTCCTGCAGGTCGATGCCGGTGGGCAGGAACGGGTTGATGTCCAGGCAGCGCACTTCGATGTACTGGATGCCGCGCGCCATCAGCGCCTGGATCGGCCGCTCGCCGCTGTAGGTCACGCGCTTGGGGCGAATGTTGGAGTAGTACTCGTTTTCGATCTGCAGGATGTTGGTGTTCAACTGCACCCACTCGCCATCCTTGTGCGTGCCGACCTCGACATACGGCGCGTAGGGTGTGGCCACGGCCTTGCGCAGGCTGTCGGTGTAGCTGTTGAGGTCGTTGTAGCAGGGCGTGAGGCCGGCCTGGGCGTTGCTCTGGTAACCCAGGTCGCTCATGCGCAGGCTGGTGGCATACGGCAGGTACAGGGTGTCGGCGTCGAACTGCTCGAGCTGGTGCGCGCGGCCGCGCAAGAAGCCCGCGTCCAGCGCCGGCGAGGCACCGAACAGGTACATCAGCAGCCAGCTGTAGCGGCGGAAATTGCGGATCAGCGCGATGTACGCCGACGACTGGTAGTCGCGGTCGTCGCCCGCCTGGCCTTCGGCCTGGCGCAGCAGCGGCCAGAGTGCTTCTGGCAGCGAGAAATTGTAGTGGATACCGGCGATGCATTGCATGGTGCGGCCGTAGCGCAGGGCCAGGCCCTTGCGGTACACGTACTTGAGCTGGCCGATGTTGGAGCTGCCGTACCAGGCGATCGGAATGTCTTCCTCGGCCGGCAGCGGGCAGGGCATCGACGGGCTCCAGAGGTACTCGGTGCCCAGCTTGGTATAGACGAAGCGATGGATGTTCTCGAGGCTTTCCAGGGTCTGCGCCGGGTCGGGCAGGGCCGGGGTGATGAACTCCAGCAGCGACTCGGAATAGTCGGTGGTGATCTGCGCATGGGTCAGCGCCGCGCCGAGGGCTTCGGGGTGCGGGGTCTGGGCCAGACGACCGTCTTCGGTCACGCGCAGGCATTCACGCTCGATGCCGTGCAGGCACTGCTTGAGCAGGGAGAGGTTGTCGCCCTGGCCGAGCAGGCTCAGGCGGCGGTTGAGAAGTTCGCTCAAGATGGATTCCTTCACGCGTCAGTCGCCCCAATATGGGGGTGGACATGACGGTCTACAAGGGTGGACAGAGGAACTGGCGTGGTCGCCTGGTTTTCGCAGGGTTCCGGCAGGGCCCGCGCACTGCCGAAAGTACCGCACATTGGGTATTTGCGGCTAGAGCGTGGCGAAGGTGCCTTGCGCCCTGGCCATCAGTTTGTCGCCCTGGAGCACATCGGCGTCGACCACCAGTATGCGTCGCCCGGCCTGCAGCACCCGGGCCACGCACAGCACCTCGCCGTCGCTGACGGGGCGCAGGTAGTTGATCTTGCATTCCACCGTCACGCTCTGCTGGTCGAAACCATGCGCGCTGGAGCAGGCCAGGCCCATGGCGATGTCGACCAGGCTGAAGATCGCCCCGCCGTGCAGCTTGCCACCACGGTTGCGCAGGTGCGGCGCAAGTGCCAGGGCCACCTCGGCAACGCCCTGGTCGAGGCGTTGCAGGCGGCAGCCGAGCAAGTGGCTGAATGCGCTCTGGACGAGGTCTTCAGGCACGTCCATCACTTTTTCTTCAGTTGCTTGGCGTTGGCGAACAGCGAGGCCATGGCGTTGTTGGCCGGTGCCGGGGTGTCCTTGACCCGTGGCGCCTGCGGCTGGCGCGGGGCGGAGCCGGGGCGGCTGCCACGGGCACCGTCGATCTTCTCGCCGGGGGTGTCGCCCATGCGCATCGACAGGCCCACGCGTTTGCGCGGGATGTCGATTTCCATGACCTTGACCTTGACCACGTCACCGGCCTTGACCGCTTCGCGCGGGTCCTTGATGAACTTCTCCGACAGCGCCGAAATGTGCACCAGGCCGTCCTGGTGCACGCCGATGTCGACAAAGGCACCGAAGTTGGTGACGTTGGTCACCACGCCTTCGAGCACCATGCCCAGTTGCAGGTCCTTGAGGTCTTCGACGCCTTCCTGGAACTCGGCGGTCTTGAACTCGGGGCGCGGGTCGCGGCCGGGCTTGTCCAGCTCTTGCAGGATGTCGGTCACGGTCGGCAGGCCGAAGGTCGCGTCGGTGAACTTTTTCGGGTCCAGGCGCTTGAGGAAGCCACTGTCACCGATCAGCGAACGGATGTCGCGGTCGGTGTCGGCGGCGATGCGCTGCACCAACGGGTAGGCTTCGGGGTGCACGGCCGAGGCGTCCAGCGGGTTGTCGCCGTTCATCACGCGCAGGAAGCCGGCGGCCTGCTCGAAGGTTTTTTCGCCCAGGCGGCTGACCTTCTTCAGCGCGGTGCGGGTCTTGAACGCGCCGTTGGCGTCGCGGTGCGCGACGATGTTCTGCGCCAGGGTGCCGTTGAGGCCCGAGATGCGTGCCAGCAGCGCCACCGAGGCGGTGTTGACGTCGACGCCCACGGCGTTCACGCAGTCCTCGACCACCGCGTCCAGGCCGCGTGCCAGCTTGAGCTGCGACACGTCATGCTGGTACTGGCCGACCCCGATGGACTTGGGGTCGATCTTGACCAGCTCGGCCAGCGGGTCCTGCAGGCGCCGGGCAATCGATACCGCACCGCGGATCGAGACGTCCAGGTCGGGGAACTCCTTCGCTGCCAGCTCGGACGCCGAGTACACCGAGGCGCCGGCTTCGGAGACCATGATCTTGGTCATTTTCAGGGCTGGGTATTTCTTGATCAGCTCGGCCGCCAGCTTGTCGGTCTCGCGGCTGGCGGTGCCGTTGCCGATGGCGATCAGCTCCACCTGGTGTTTGGCGCACAGCGCCGCGAGCACGGCGATGGTCTGGTCCCACTGGTTTTTCGGTACATGCGGGTACACGGTGGCGGTGTCGAGCAGCTTGCCGGTGGCATCCACCACGGCCACCTTGCAGCCGGTGCGCAGGCCCGGGTCCAGGCCCAGGGTGGTGCGCGGGCCGGCCGGCGCGGCCAGCAGCAGGTCGTGCAGGTTGTGCGCGAACACGTTGATGGCTTCGCCTTCGGCGTTGTCGCGCAGTTCGCCGAACAGGTCGGTCTCCAGGTGGGTGTAGAGCTTGACCTTCCAGGTCCAGCGCACCACCTCGCTCAGCCATTTGTCGGCGGCGCGGTTCTGGTTTTTCACGCCGAAGTGCTCGCCGATCATCATTTCGCACGGGTGCAGGGTGCCGGGCAACTCTTCGCCGACCTTGAGGCTGGCCGACAGCACGCCTTCGTTGCGCCCGCGGAAAATCGCCAGGGCACGGTGCGAGGGCGCGCTCTTGAGCGGTTCGTCGTGTTCGAAGTAGTCGCGAAACTTTGCCCCTTCCTCTTCCTTGCCGGCCACCAGGCGTGCACTGAGCACCGCTTCCTGCTTGAGGAAGTTGCGCAGCTTGGCCAGCAGGCTGGCGTCTTCGGCAAAGCGCTCCATGAGGATGTACTTGGCACCTTCGAGCGCGCCTTGACGTCGGCCACGCCCTTTTCGGCGTCGACGAAGCGCGCCGCTTCGGTCTCCGGGCTCAGTTGCGGGTCGTTGAACAGGCTGTCGGCAGCTCGCCCAGGCCGGCCTCCAGGGCGATCTGGCCCTTGGTGCGGCGCTTCTGCTTGTACGGCAGGTAGAGGTCTTCGAGGCGCGTCTTGGTGTCGGCCAGCTTGATCTCGCGGGCCAGTTCCGGGGTCAGCTTGCCTTGCTCCTCGATGCTGGCCAGGATGCTGGTGCGACGCTCGTCGAGTTCGCGTAGGTAGCGCAGGCGCTCTTCGAGGTTGCGCAGTTGGGTGTCGTCCAGGCTGCCGGTCACTTCTTTACGGTAACGGGCGATAAAAGGCACCGTGGAGCCTTCATCAAGTAGAGCCACGGCCGCTTCGACCTGTTGCGGGCGGACACCGAGTTCCTCGGCGATGCGGCTGTTGATGCTGTCCATAAAACCACCTGACAAATTGTGAATGCAAAGGCCGCAGGCTGGCGCTGCAGGGCGCTTGAGCAGGGCGACTCTGGATGAAAGCGGCGCATTATACCCAGCGTGCCGGGCTTGCGGTGATAGCGGCAGGCCAGCCTGTCGGGGGATGCCGCTGGCACCTTGGGAAAAATCTGCTAACAATGCACACGGCACGGACAATTGGCGGCTAAGCCATAATGCCCGCCGTGATTAAAGGAGCTACCCATGAGCAGCACTGCACAACCCGCCGAAGGCGAGAAAATCCTTATCGTCGATGACGACCCGGGCCTGAGCAGCCTGCTGGAGCGTTTCTTCACCAGCAAGGGCTATCGTGCCCGCGCCGTACCCAATACCGAACAGATGGACCGCCTGCTGGCACGTGAGGTGTTCAACCTGATCGTGCTCGACCTGATGCTGCCCGGCGAAGACGGCCTGACCGCCTGCAAGCGCCTGCGCGCGGCGAAGAACCAGGTGCCGATCATCATGCTCACCGCCAAGGGCGACGAGCTCAGCCGCATCAAGGGCCTGGAGCTGGGCGCCGACGACTACCTGGCCAAGCCGTTCAACCCCGATGAGCTGATGGCGCGGGTCAAGGCCGTGCTGCGTCGCCAGGCACCGATCGTGCCGGGTGCACCGGGCAGCGAAGACGAAACCGTCACGTTTGGCGACTACGCGCTGTCGCTGGCCACCCGCGAACTCAAGCGTGGCGACGAAGTGCACATGCTCACCACCGGCGAGTTCGCCGTGCTCAAGGCGCTGGTCATGCATGCCCGCGAGCCGCTGACCCGCGACAAGCTGATGAACCTGGCCCGTGGCCGCGAGTGGGATGCGCTGGAGCGTTCCATCGACGTGCAGATTTCGCGTCTGCGCCGCATGATCGAGCCCGATCCGTCCAAGCCGCGCTACATCCAGACCGTCTGGGGTGTGGGTTATGTTTTCGTGCCGGACGGCAATGCCGGCAAGTGATGTCCCGTGCAGGCACCGGTCGGTAGCTGCAGGGCGGCCCTCGGGTCGCCCTGCTTTAGCCTGTGCCTGCATCCGCAACGCCTGCGAGCCGCGCTCGTTTCTGCCAAGTGTGTAGCCCTCGTCCATGAAAACGCCACTGTGGTTCCCCCAAAGCTTTTTCGCCCGCACCCTCTGGCTGGTGCTGGCCGTGGTGCTGTTCTCCAAGGCGCTGACCCTGGTGTACCTGCTGATGAACGAGGACGTGCTGGTCGACCGCCAGTACAGCCACGGCGTCGCGCTGACCCTGCGCGCGTACTGGGCGGCCGACGAGCAGAACCGCGAGAAGATCGCCGAAGCCGCCGGGTTGAAGCGGGTGGTCGGCGATGGCGTGCCGGAGGGTGAGCAGCACTGGCCCTACAGCGAGATCTACCAGCGCCAGATGCAGGCCGAACTGGGCGAGGACACCGAGGTGCGCTTGCGCATCCATGCGCCGCCTGCGCTGTGGGTACAGGCGCCGAGCCTGGGCGATGGCTGGCTGAAGGTGCCGCTGTACCCGCACCCGTTGCGTGGCCAGAAGATCTGGAACGTGCTGGGCTGGTTCCTGGCCATCGGCCTGCTGTCGACCGCTTCGGCGTGGATCTTCGTGCGCCAGCTCAACCAGCCGCTCAAGCGCCTGGTGTTCGCTGCCCGCCAACTGGGGCAGGGGCGCAGCGTGCGGCTGCCGATCAGCGATACACCGAGCGAAATGACCGAGGTGTACCGCGCCTTCAACCAGATGGCTGAAGACGTCGAGCAGGCGGGGCGTGAGCGCGAGCTGATGCTGGCGGGGGTGTCCCATGACCTGCGTACCCCGCTGACGCGCTTGCGCCTGTCGTTGTCGCTGCTGGCCAACGAAAGCGACCTGACCGACGACATGGTGCGCGATATCGAAGACATGGACGCGATTCTCGACCAGTTCCTGGCGTTTATCCGCGATGGCCGTGACGAGCCGGTGGAGGAGGTCGACCTGGGCGACCTGGTGCGCGAGGTGGTTGCACCGTTCAACCAGCCCGAAGAGCAGGTACGCCTGTGCCTGGAGCCGATCCCGCCGTTCCCGCTGCGGCGCGTGTCGGTCAAGCGGCTGCTCAACAACCTGATCGGCAATGCCCTGCACCACGCCGGCAAGGGCGTGGAGGTGGCGGCCTACGTGTCCGGTGACAGCAATGCGCCGTACGTGGTGCTGAGCGTGCTCGACCGCGGTGCGGGCATCGACCCGGGCGAGCTGGAGGCGATCTTCAACCCGTTCATCCGCGGCGACCGGGCGCGCAGCGGCAAGGGCACCGGCCTGGGGCTGGCGATCGTCAAGCGCATTGCCGCCCAGCACGGCGGCAATGTCGAGCTGCGCAACCGTTCCGGTGGCGGCATCGAGGCGCGGGTGCGCTTGCCGCTGGGCCTGCTGCTGCCACGCGACGCGGTCTAGGGCACACCTGGGCGGTCAGCCCTTGCCCTTGGTGCGGGTCAGGTTCGGCCCGCCGTTCTTCTCCAGGTGCTCGATGATCATCCCGGCAACATCCTTGCCGGTGGTCACCTCGATGCCTTCCAGGCCAGGCGAGGAGTTGACCTCCATCACCAACGGGCCATGGTTGGAGCGCAGGATATCCACCCCGGCCACGCTCAGGCCCATGACCTTGGCCGCGCGAATGGCGGTCATGCGCTCTTCGGGGGTGACCTTGATCAGGCTGGCGGTGCCGCCGCGGTGCAGGTTGGAGCGGAACTCGCCGGGCTTGGCCTGACGTTTCATCGAGGCGATCACCTTGTCGCCGACCACGAAGCAGCGGATATCGGCGCCACCGGCTTCCTTGATGTACTCCTGCACCATGATGTTCTGCTTGAGGCCCATGAACGCCTCGATCACCGACTCGGCCGCCTTGGTCGTCTCGCACAGCACCACGCCGATACCCTGGGTGCCTTCGAGCACCTTGATCACCAGCGGTGCGCCGTTGACCATCTGGATCAGGTCGGGAATGTCGTCGGGGGAGTGCGCAAAGCCGGTGACTGGCAGGCCGATGCCACGCCGCGACAGCAGCTGCAGCGAGCGCAGCTTGTCGCGTGAGCGGGCGATGGCCACCGATTCGTTGAGCGGGAACACACCCATCATCTCGAACTGGCGCAGTACCGCACAGCCGTAGAAGGTCACCGACGCGCCAATACGCGGGATCACCGCATCGAAGCCTTCCAACGGCCGGCCGCGGTAGTGGATCTGCGGTTTGTGACTGGCAATGTTCATATAGGCGCGCAGGGTATCGATCACAACCATTTCATGGCCTCGTTGCGTACCGGCTTCGACCAGACGACGAGTGGAATACAGACGCGGGTTCCGCGACAGCACAGCGATCTTCATGCAACACCTGTGGAGGGGGTAATGGTGGCCGGGAATGCCGGCTTGTCCTGAACGTATTTGAGGCCCGGGTTGACGACCAGTTGGCCGTGCACCAGGGCCTTGGAGCCGAGTAGCAAGCGATAGCGCATGGCCTTGCGGCAGGCCAGGGTGAACTCAACCTCCCACACCCGGTCACCCAACGCCAGTGGCGTGCGGATCACGTAGCGGATCTGGGCGTGGCCGTTGGAGCTCTTGATGGTCTTCATCGTCACCAGCGGCGCTTCACAGCGTCGGTGGCGCAGTTGTACCACCGAACCCAGGTGCGCATTGAAACGTACCCAGGTCTCGCCGTCGCGCTCGAAGGTTTCCACTTCGGTGGCGTGCAGGCTGGAGGTGCTGGCGCCGGTGTCGATCTTGGCGCGCAGGCCGGCTACGCCAAGGTCGGGCAGGGCCACCCACTCGCGCAGGCCGATCACGCTCAAATGGTCAAATGTCTTCAAAATGCACAACCTGCGAGTAAGTCGGTGAACTGTAAGCACGCTGCGTACTTTTTGCATCCGCCAGTTACGGTAGTACAGTTCCATGAAAGAAATGGAACGGGGAAATGCTATGGCACAAAAGCCGGAAGAGGACGACAAGGTTCGCCTGGACAAATGGTTGTGGGCGGCACGCTTCTACAAGACCCGCGCCCTGGCCAAGGCTGCCATCGAAAGTGGCAAGGTGCACTGTCGCGGCGAGCGCTGCAAGCCTGGCAAGGAGCCGCGCCTGGGCGACGAGTTCGTCTTGCGCACCGGCTTCGACGAGCGCACCGTGGTGGTCAAGGCGCTGTCCGTGGTGCGGCGTGGCGCCCCTGAAGCCCAGGCGTTGTACGAAGAAACCGCGCAGAGCGTCGCGCGCCGCGAACAGGCGGCGGCACTGCGCAAGGCGGGTGCCCTGGGCGTCAGTACCGACGGCCGGCCCAGCAAGAAACAGCGTCGCCAATTGCACCAGTTGCACGACAGCGCGGGTTAAGCCCTAAAATACGCGCTTGTTCCGCCACCTTTTCAGAAAGCCAAAGCCATGCACGATTTGCCGGATACCGACTTCACCCAACGCTTCATTTTCGACGAGCGCGATGTGCGCGGCGAGCTGGTTTCGCTGGAGCGCAGCTATGCCGAAGTGCTGGCCAAACATGCCTACCCACAGCCGGTGGCGCAACTGCTCGGCGAGCTGATGGCCGCGGCGTCGCTGTTGGTGGGCGCGCTGAAATTCGACGGCCTGCTGATCTTGCAGGCGCGCTCGCAAGGGCCGATCCCCTTGTTGATGATCGAATGCTCCAGCGATCGCGAAATCCGTGGCCTGGCACGTTATGACGGCGCGCAGATCGAGGCGGGCGCGAGCCTCGCCGACCTGATGCCAGATGGCCAGCTGGCGTTGACCATCGACCCGACCCGTGGCCAGCGCTACCAGGGCATCGTGGACCTGGATGGCAAGGACCTGTCGGAGTGCTTTACCAACTACTTCGTGATGTCGCAGCAGGTCGGCACACGCTTCTGGCTCAACGCCGACGGCCGCCGTGCCCGTGGCCTGCTGCTGCAACAGCTGCCGGCCGATCGCCAGAAGGACGACGAGGAGCGCGCTGAAAGCTGGCAGCACGTCACCGCCCTGGCCACCACCCTGACCGCCGAAGAGCTGCTGGGCCTGGACAACGAGACGGTCCTGCACCGCCTTTACCACGAGGAGGCGTTGCGCCTGTTCGATATCCAGTCGCTGCACTTCCATTGCAGCTGCTCGCGCGAGCGCTCGGCCAATGCGCTGGTCAGCCTGGGCCTGGAAGACGCGCAGCAGCTGCTGCTCGAGCACGGCGGCAAGGTCGAGATCGATTGCCAGTTCTGCAACGAACGCTACCTGTTCGATGGCACCGATATCACGCAATTGTTCGCCGGAGGCGGGGTTGACTCGCCGTCAGATACTCGTCACTGAAACGTTTCAGTTCAGGTAAATCTCCTGTCGAACGCCGGAAACACGCCGTTCTGACAGGAGGGCCCTACTTTTTTTGGGCGTTTCTGGCATAATCCGGCCACTTTTTTCGCTGTAGTAGTTTTCAAAGCTCTACTACAAAACGTTTGGAGCACTCGGCCGCAGGCCGGATGGGGAATCTCATGACGCAAGCCAAAAACACCGTGTACACCGACCTGAGCGTCGATGAGCTGGTAAAAGAAGCGCTGAACCGCGGTGAAGGCGAGCTGGCCGATACTGGCGCGCTGGTCGTGAAAACCGGTCACCGTACTGGTCGTTCGCCGGTTGACCGTTTCATCGTCGACGAGCCGTCCACGTCGGCCGCGATTGCCTGGGGCCCGATCAACCGCAAGTTCCCGGCCGACAAGTTCGATGCCCTGTGGGACCGCGTCGAGGCGTTCAACAACGCCCAAGAGCATTTCGTTTCCTACGTCCACGTAGGTGCGGCCGCCGAGCACTACCTGCCGGTACGCATGACTACCCAGACCGCCTGGCAGAACCTGTTCGGTCGTTGCCTGTTCATCAACCCGGCGCAGTACAACGCGGCGGGCCGTGATGAGTGGCAGGTGCTCAACGTGGCCAACTTCGAGTGCGTGCCAGAGCGTGACGGCACCAACTCCGACGGTTGCGTGATCCTCAACTTTGCCCAGAAGAAAGTCCTGATCGCGGGCATGCGTTACGCCGGCGAGATGAAGAAGGCGATGTTCTCGGTGCAGAACTTCCTGCTGCCGGCTGCCGACGTACTGCCGATGCACTGCGCCGCCAACATTGGCGAAGCGGGCGACGTGACGCTGTTCTTCGGCCTGTCGGGTACCGGCAAGACCACCCTGTCGGCCGACGAAAGCCGTTACCTGATCGGTGACGACGAGCACGGCTGGGGTGAAGGCGTGGTGTTCAACATCGAAGGCGGTTGCTATGCCAAGTGCATCGACCTGTCGGAGAAGAACGAGCCGGTCATCTGGAAAGCCATCAAGCACGGCGCAGTGCTGGAAAACGTCGTTATCGACGACGCCAAGCATGCTGACTATGCCGATGTCAGCCTGACCCAGAACAGCCGTGCCGCCTACCCGCTGGAGCACGTTGCCAAGCGTTCCGAGAAAAACCTGGGCGGCGAGCCGAACGCCGTCATCTTCCTGACCTGCGACCTGACCGGTGTACTGCCACCGGTGTCGATCCTCAGCGAAGAGCAGGCTGCCTACCACTTCCTGTCGGGTTACACCGCGCTGGTGGGTTCGACCGAAATGGGTTCGGGCAGCGGCATCAAGTCGACCTTCTCCACCTGCTTCGGCGCGCCGTTCTTCCCGCGTCCGGCGGGCGAGTACGCTGAGCTGCTGATCAAGCGTATCCGTGGTTTCGGTTCGAAGGTGTACCTGGTCAACACCGGTTGGACCGGTGGTGGCTACGGTGTGGGCAAGCGCTTCAACATCCCGACCACCCGCGCGGTGATTGCAGCGATCCAGAGTGGCGCGCTGGTGGGTGCCGAAACCGAGCACCTGGACATCATCAACCTGGACGTACCGAAGCTGGTACCGGGCGTTGAAACCGTCCTGCTCAACCCGCGCAACACCTGGGCTGACAGCGCGGCGTACGATGAAGCAGCCAAGGGCCTGGCCTCGCTGTTCATCGAGAACTTCAAGAAGTTCGACGTTTCCGACGCGATCAAGGCAGCCGGCCCACAACACTAAGGTGTTGCCAGCCTGCTGAGAAAAAGCCGCCCGAATGGGCGGCTTTTTCATTGCGGGGGAGGCCGTTTACACCCGGCGTCTTCATCGGCAAGCCCGCTCCTGCATGTGCTGCAACGCAGCATCGCCTGATGGATCGGCGTTGTCAGCCTTGTTGGCTCGACAGCAAATCGCAACGAGGCGGTTGAAGCACAAGTGTGGGAAGCTTCTCTACCTTTTCCGCCCGGTACAGGCCCGCCATGACCCACCTCCCCGAACGCCACCACTACCCTCACTTCCACCCCCTGCTCACCCGCTGGCAGGACAACGACATCAACGGCCATATCGCCAGCGCCACGGTCTATGCGTTCTTCGACAGCGCGGTACAGGGCTACCTGATCGAGCAAGCCGGTCTCGACCCGCAAGACGGGGAAGTGGTGGGGTTCGTGGTCAGTTCGGGCTGTGATTTCTTCGCTTCGGCAGCCTTTCCCGAGTGCCTCGAAGTCGGCCTGCGTGTCGCGCGCGTGGCCGGCAGCTCGGTGGAGTACGAGCTGGCCCTGTTCAAGGTCGGCGAAGCCCAGCCCAGCGCGGCCGGGCGCATGGTGCAGGTGTTCGTCGAGCGTGCGTCCGGCCAGCCTGCCAGCCTGCCAGTGGCCCTGCAAGGCGCCCTGCAGGCACTGCAAGGCTGAAAAGGCGCCGCCTCAGTCGTTGATGCGGATGATCCCTTCGCGCACCGCAAACAGCACCAGGCCCGGTATGTCGTGAATCTGCAGGCGGTGCATGATCTGCGAGCGATGTGCTTCCACGGTCTTCACGCTCAGGCCCAGGCCATCGGCAATCGAGCGGGTCGACTCGCCGCGGGCGATCAGGCGCAGGATCTCCAGCTGGCGCGCAGTCAGTTGCATGCTGCTGTTGCCTGAATGCCGCTTGCGGCTGTGCTTGACCGCCTGACCGATCACCAGCGGCAACACCGCCGACGACAGGTACTGGCCGCCGTTTTTCAGGGCCTGCAAGGCCAGCTCCAGCTCCAGCACGGTAGCGGTTTTGAGCAGAAAGCCGTGGGCGCCCTGTTGCAGGCACTTCATCACGAACTCCAGCTCCGAGCGCGCCGAGAGCATCAGCACCATGCTCGCCGGCACCCGCAGGCACAGCTCGCGCAGGATCTCGTCGCTTTCGAGTGCGTCCAGCGCCATGTCGAGCATGATGATGTCGGGCTTGAGCTGTTCGGCAAGCTCGACAGCACTCAGGCCGTCATTCGCTTCACCCACCACTGCGTAATCTTGTTTTTGTTCGAGCAGCGCGCGCAAACCTGCTCTGAACAGGGGCGACTCGTCTGCAAGGAGTAATCGGCAAAGCATAGGTTGGCCTGTGTCGCGAAATAAGGGGGCGGTGTCGGGCTAGCCGTGACGCACGTTATCGCCGAAGTGGGCAATCAGCGCCGGCAGCCTGACCAGCGGCTCAACCGATTGGGCGCCGCCCAACCGTATCGCCTCCTTGGGCATGCCGAACACCACGCAACTGGCTTCGTCCTGGGCCACGGTGACAGCACCGTGCTCACGCATGCTGAGCAAACCACGCGCGCGTCATCGCCCATCCCGGTCATGATGATGCCCAGCGCATTGCCCCCGGCGTGCCGGGCAGCAGAGCGAAACAGGACATCGACCGAAGGTTTGTGCCGGTTGACGGCGGGACCGTCGAGCACTTCGACCAGGTAGTGCGCACCGCTGCGTTTGAGCTGCATGTGCAAGCCTCCGGGCGCGAGCAGCGCCAGGCCACTGTGCACGCGATCCAGATGCCTGGCCTCGCGTACCTCGATTTGGCAGAGGCTGTTGAGGCGTCGGGCAAAGTCGGCGGTGAATTTCTCGGGCATGTGCTGGACGATCACGATCCCCGGGCAATCACGCGGCAACTGGCGCAGGATGAACTCCAGCGCCTGGGTGCCTCCGGTCGAGCAGCCAAGTGTAACGATTCGATCGGTGGTTTTGATAACAGTTGCAGCCGGCGCACTGGTTTTTTCTTTTGCGTGCGACACGGGTAGCATGACCGGCCGCGTGCGGGCGGCCTCCTCGATGCTGCGGATCAAGCCTGTGGCCAGGCTCTCCAGGCTTTGGCGCAGGCCAAGGCGCGCCTTGGTAAACACGCCCACGGCGCCGGCGGCCAGTGCCTGCAGGTTGAGGTCGTTGCCGGCCTCGGTGAGGGTCGAGCAGATGATGGTCGGCGTCGGGCGCTCGGCCATGATCTGGCGCAGGAAGGTCAGCCCGTCCATGCGCGGCATCTCGATGTCCAGCACCAGTACGTCGGGCCAGTCTCGGCGCATCTTTTCGATAGCGTACAGCGGGTCGGCGGCCATGCCGATCACGCGGATGCCCGGGTGGCTGCTCAGGCACTGGTTGAGTACCTGGCGTACCAGCGCGGAGTCGTCGACGATAAATACCCGGATCGGTGCAGCAGGGCGCTCGGTCATGTGCGTTCGAACACCGAGGGGTGCACCAGCCGCAGCGGCAGGTCGAAACCGTGGATGCTTTCGGCATGCCCGATGAACAGCAGCCCGCCTGGGCGCAACTGGCTGACCAGGCGCTGCACGATGCGTTGTTTTTCTTGGGTGTCGAAGTAGATCAGGATATTGCGTAGGAAAATCACGTCGAACGGCCCCAGCCCTTCGGGCAACGCTTGCACCAGGTTGATCTCGCGCAGGGTTATCCGCGCCCGCAGATGCGCCTGCACGCGCATTCGCCCGTGCATGTCGCCCACCCCGCACAGGCAGTGGCGGTGCATCCAGTCCTGCGGAAAGTAGCGCGCCTGGGCGATGTCGTAGATGCCCTGCTCGGCGAGCGCCAGCATGCTCTGGCTGAGGTCGCTGGCCAGGATCGACCAGTCGCCGGCGCTGGCATGCTCGGCCACCGTCATGGCCATGCTGTAGGGCTCCTCGCCCGAGGAGCACGCTGCGCTCCACAGCCGCAGCGGCCCCCGGCGTCGTTCCAGCCACTGGCCAAGAAACTCGAAATGCGCAAACTCGCGGAAGAAGTACGTCTCGTTGGTGGTCAGCAGGTCGATCACCAGGCGCCGCTCACGGCTGTGGTTAGGCAACTCGATCAGGTGCAGGTAGTCGCTGTAGCTGTCCACACGGTGATGGCGCAAGCGCTTCATCAGGCGCCCGGCCACCAGCGAGCGCTTGTTGTCTGCCAGGTGAATGCCGGAGGCCCTGCTCATCAGTGCCTGCAGGCGGCGAAACTCTGGCTCGCCGAGCACGGGCAGTTTGAAGGTCGAGGGCATCTCAGGAGACCTTCGCCGCCTGGCTGAGGTGACGGATGTCCTCCAGCGAGAGCACCTGGGCCATGTTCAGGATGATCAGGAAGCCTTGTTCCTGCTGGGCCATGCCGGCAATGAAGTCGGCGCGGATGCCGGTGCCGAACGGCGGCGCCGGCACCACCACGCGCGGGTCGATGTCGAGCACCGCGTCCACCGCGTCCACCACCAGGCCGATGCGCTGCACGCCGTCTTCCAGCGGCAAGGCGATGATCACGATACAGGTGCGCTTGCCGGCCACGGTCAGGTCCATGCCGAAGCGTGCGGCCAGGTCCAGTACCGGCACCACATTGCCGCGCAGGTTGAGCACACCGTGGATGTAGGCGGGCATCATCGGCACGCGGGTGATTTCGGCGTACTCGATGATCTCGCGCACCAGCTCGATGGGCAGCGCGTAGCCGGCCTGGCGCACGCGAAAGGTCAGGTGCTGGATGCTGGCGGGCGTGTCCGGCGACTGCGTGGCAAGTTCTAGCGTGTTCATGGCTGCGCCTCGTTCAATTGAAGCTGACGAACTGGCCTTCATCGATCAGCGCCTTGTGGGTGGGCTTGTAGGCGGCGCCTTGCAGCTCGCGACGCGTGGCAGCGGACGGGCATTGGCGCTGTGTGCTTCGAAGCGGAAGAAGCCGATCAGTTCCTGCAACTGGCCCGCCTGGGCGTTCATTTCTTCGGCGGTGGCCGCCAGCTCTTCGGAGGCCGAGGCGTTCTGCTGGGTGATCTGGTTCATCTGGCCCATGGCAATGTTGATCTGGCCGGCGGCGCTGCTCTGCTCCTGCGACGCGGCGGTGATTTCCTGGACCAGGTCGGAGGTCTTCTGGATGTTCGGTACGATCTCGCTCAACAGGCTGCCGGCCTGTTCGGCCAGGCGCACGCTGCTGGAGGCCACCTGGCCGATCTCCTGTGCGGCCACCTGGCTGCGCTCGGCCAGCTTGCGCACCTCGGCGGCCACCACCGCGAAGCCCTTGCCGTGATCGCCGGCGCGCGCCGCTTCGATCGCCGCGTTCAGGGCCAGCAGGTTGGTCTGGTAGGCGATGTCGTCGATGATGCCGATCTTGTCGGCGATCTGCTTCATGGCCAGTACGGTGTCGCCCACGGCGCCACCGCCTTGTACCGCGTCGTTGGCCGCCTTGCCGGCGATGCCGTCGGTGATCTTGGCGCTTTCGGTGTTCTGCGCGATGGAGGCCGACATCTCTTCGACCGACGCACTGGTCTGCTCGACGCTGGCGGCCTGTTCGTTGGCGGCCTGGCTCAGCGACTGGGAGGTCGAGCTGACCTGCTCGGAGGCCGACGACAGCGCGTCGGCGGCGCTGCGCACGTCACCCAGGATACTGCGCAGGCGTACGGTCATGTTCTGCATGGCGGTCAGCAGTTGGCCGGTCTCGTCCTTGCGCGTCACCACCAGGTCCTGGCTCAGGTCACCGGCGGCCATGCGGTCTGCTGCTTCTACCGCACCGGCCAGCGGGCGGGTGATGCTGCGTGTGACCAGTACGCCGATGAGCATGCCGATCAAGGTCGCGGCGGCGGCCAGGGCGATCATCTGCAGGCGCGAGCTTTCGGCAATGGCGGTGATATCGGCGTTGGCCTCGCCGGCGCGGGCCTGCTTGCCTGAGCTGGCTTCACCCAGCAGTTCGTCCACCAGGTTTGCCGCTGCGACATTTTTCGGCATCAGTGCCAGCGCGTCGGTGAGGGTCTGCAGTTCGCCAGACTGGCGGTGTACGTTCATCAACTGGTTGGCAACGCTGATGTAGTCCTGCAGCGGGCCTTCGATTTTTTCCACCTGTGCGCGGCCATCCTTGGTCAGGAAGTACTCGCGCGACTTGACCAGCAGCTCACGGGTCTTTTCCATCGACGCGCGTGCTGTGGCGGCGGCCTGGTCGCGTTCCTCGACGGAGGTAGCCAGCAGGCTCTGGCGTACCGCACGGTTGGCCGCCAGCAGCTGGATATTGGCCTCTTGCAGGGTGCTCAGGCCGACCACGTCGTAGTCGTACATGCGGTCCGACAGCTCATTGACCTGGTTGAGGTTGCGCACGCCGATGAACCCGATGAGCGCGGTCAACGCCACCACCACCAGAAAACCCAGGGTCAGGCGCACGCCTATCTTCATATTGCTGATCATTTGCATGGTTATTCTCCGGAAGGGCTTGGCAACAGGTGCGGCGTCTCGCCTTCGGCGCGGTGCTGCGATTGGCGGAAGAGGCTGGGGATGTCGAGGATCAGGGCCACCTGGCCAGAGCCGAGGATGGTCGAGCCGCTGATACCGCTCAGGTGCTGGAACAGTTGCCCCAGGGGCTTGATCACGGTTTGCAGTTCGCCGTGCAGTTGATCGACGATCAGCCCGGCGTGCTGCCGGCCCTGGCTGACCACCACGATGTTGCGGCGTGTACTGGCGCTGCGTGGCAGGCCGAAATGCTGCTGCAGGTCGATGCACGGCAGCGGCCGGCCGCGCAGGTTGAGGTGGTGCTGCTCGGCCTGGGTTTCAGGCGCTTCCATGCATTCGGTGACCATGTCCAGCGGGATCACGAAGTGCTCCGGCCCCACGCTCACCAGGAAGCCGTCGATGATCGCCAGGGTCAGCGGCAGGCGGATGCGGAAGGTGCAGCCCAGCCCTGGCGTTGAGTCGATCTCGATCACGCCGCGCAACTGGTCGATGGCGCTGCGCACCACGTCCATGCCCACGCCGCGGCCAGACAGGTTGGACACCTGTTCGGCGGTCGAGAAACCGGCCTCGAAGATCAGCATGTGGATATCCTGGTCGCTGATCAGCGTGTCACTGTCGAGCATGCCGCGGGCGATGGCCTTCTCGCGGATTTTGGCGGTGTTCAGGCCGCGCCCGTCATCCTGGATCTCCAGCACGATCATGCCCGAGTCGTGGTAGGCGTTCAGGCGCAGTTGGCCTTGTTCCGGCTTGCCCGCCGCGCGTCGCTCGGCAGGCGCTTCGATGCCATGGTCGATGGCGTTGCGCACCAGGTGTACCAGCGGGTCGGCAATGCGATCGATCAGGGTCTTGTCCAGTTCGGTGTCGCCACCGTGGATGCTCAGTGCGATCTGCTTGTCCAGCGCCTGGCTCACATCACGCACCACGCGGTGGAAGCGGTTGAAGGTCTCGCCCACCTCGACCATGCGCAGCTTCAGCGCGCGCTCGCGGATCTGCTCGACGTGCTGCTGTACTGCCTGCACGCTTTCGATACAGGCGCCGTGGGCGCTGCGCAAGGCCTGCATCTGAGCGCCGGCGGTGCTGATGACCAGCTCGCCCACCAGGTTGATGAGTTCGTCGAGCTTGTGCGCCGCCACCTTGACCATGCTGCTGGGGGCCGTGCGGCTGTCGCTGGTGGCGGGCGGCAGTGCGGCCGGTACCGGTGGTGCGGGGGCGAGTGCCGGCGGGGGCGCCAACGTTTGCGTCGGCACGGGCAAAGGGGCCGTGGAGGGCTCATCAGGTGCCTGCGTGGCTTGCAGGCGCAGGGTGCAGAAGTCCTGCACCAGGCTGAACACATCTTCCAGCTGCTCGCGGCTGGCATCGCTGCGCAGGCTCAGTTCGAAGCCCAGGTAGCAGGCTTCCGGGTCCAGCGCTTCAAGGTCGGGCAGCGCCCAGGTGAGGGTCTGCAGGCTGAGGATCTCGCCCAGCCGGGCCAGGTAGCGGATAAACGCTGCCGGGTCGAAGCCATTGCTCAGCAACTCGCTGCTGAAGCGAATCGACAGGTACCAGGTCAGCGGTTCGCCGCTCACCGGGCTGGCGTGCACCGGTTGATCCGGTACTGCGGGCGGGGTGCTCTGCTGCGCTGCCAGTGCCGCCAACAGCGCGGCCTGGCGCGCGGTGTGTGGCGGCATGCTGGCCGACTGCGGGTCGATGCTGTCGAGCATCACGCCCAGTTCGTCCATGCACTGCAACATCAGCGAGGTCAGTGCCGCGTCCAGTGTGCGTACCCCGTCGCGCACGCCCATCAGCAGGTTTTCCAGCTGGTGGGCCAGGGCTACCAGCGGATCGAGCGAGAAGATCCCCGCCGAGCCCTTGAGCGTATGCACCGCACGAAACAGCGCATTGATCGCGTCCTCGTCGTCGGGGCGGGTTTCCAGGTGCAGCAGGCTGTCTTCGGCTTCCTTGAGCAGGTCGCGGGCTTCTTCAAGAAACCCCTGTAGCAACTGGCTCCATTGTTCGGCGTCGAACATGCTTACTCCTCGCACGGCACGGGCAGGCCGGCCGGGCATAACGAGGGGAGGCGCAGCAGCTCCAGCAGCGTACGGGCGTTGCCCGGCAGGGCGATCACCTCGGCGCTGTGGCCGTTTGCGCACAGGGTTTTCTGCAGGCTCAGCAGCAGTTGCACGCCGGCGCTGTCGAGTTCGTCCAGGCCGCCCAGGTCCAGTTGCCAGGGCACGGGCTGGGTGGGCAGCAAGGCCAGCAGTTGCTCGCGTGCCCCACGCACCTCATAGATGGTCAGGTCGCCGTCCAGGCGCAACCTGGCAGGCGTTTCAGGGGTGGCCGGGACGAGGCTGAACATGCCCGTCAACCAATCAGCTTTTCGACCGCAGCGAGCAACTGCTGCGGCTGGAACGGCTTGACGATCCAGGCCTTGGCGCCGGCAGCCTGGCCTTCGGCCTTTTTCGCCTGCTCGCTTTCGGTGGTCAGCATCATGATCGGGGTAAAGCGGTACTCGTTGCGGGCCTTGAGTGCCTTGACCAGGCCGATGCCATCGAGGTTGGGCATGTTCACGTCGCTGATCACCAGGTTGATCTTCTGGCCGGTGAGCTTTTTCAGCGCGTCGCGCCCGTCGCAGGCTTCGATGATCTGATGACCGGCGCTGGCAAGGCTGATTTTCACAAGTTGGCGCATCGAGGCAGAGTCGTCGACGATGAGGATGGTCTTGGCCATGTTCAGGGCTTCCGGGAGTTAGAAAAAGGTCACGTCGCTGTTGCTTGTCGACTGGCTGTGGCCGGCCCGCTCTTCGCTCGTGGTAAAGCGTTGGCGCAATTGCTGCAGCCAGGCCTGTGGGTCGTGCAGGCGGGTGTCGTCGTGGGCCAGGGCGTCGAGCAGTTGCAGCAGGTCGGTCTGCAGGTGATCGAGCATCTGGTCGGCACGGTCCTGGAACTGCAAGCCGACCATGATCGCGTGGATATCGGCCTGGGTGGCGCGGGCGTCCTGCTGCAAGGCACGCGAAGCACCGTCGAGGGCATCAAGGTTGGTGCCCAGGTCGCTGATCACCTCATCGAGTACCTGCTCCAGCGCTTGCAGGTTGGCCTGCTCCTCGGCGCCCAGCACGGTGGCGGCATCGATGCTGGACTGGATCGCGTGGTTGATCTCGCCGACTTTCGCATCCATCGACTGGCCGGTTTCGGCCGACAGGCGCGACAGCTTGCGCACTTCGTCGGCGACCACCGAGAAGCCGCGGCCGAATTCGCCGGCACGTGCCGCTTCTATGGCGGCATTGAGCGCCAGCAGGTTGGTCTGGCTGGCAATGTTGCTGATAGCGCTGGTGATGCCGTCGATTTCATGGGTGCGCTTGACCAGCCCGGCAATGCGCACGACGCGTCCTGCACCTGCGCAGACACCTGCTGGATCGCCCCCGCCGCCTGGCTGACCAGTTGCTCGCCCTCGGCGGCCAACTGCGAAGAGCGCGCAGAATTGGTCTCGGTCTCCCGTGCACTGAAGGAGATATGATCGATGGTCACCGACATCTGCTCGATCGCCGCCGCTGTTGCCGTGGTCGCCTCGGAGGTCCTGTGCGAAGCGCTGTCGATCTGGCCCATCTGCCCGGTCAGGCCGCTGGCAGCCTCGCCCAGCAGCACCGAGCCGCTCTGGATGGACACGATCATCTCACGCAGGCTGGCCTGCATGGTCGCCAACGCCGCCAACAGGCTCTGCGCACCAAAGCTGCCCTGCACCGGCCGGCTCAGGTCACCCGCCGCAATGGCCCGCGCCACCTCGGTGGCGTACGTCGGCTCACCGCCCAGGCTGCGATAGATGCCCCGCGACAGGCTGGCCGCCAGCACCGTGGTCACCAGCACCACCAGCAAGCCAACCGCGAATATCTGCCAGGCCAGGCGCCAGAACGCCGCATCGATGTCATCGACAAAAATGCCAAAGCCTACCAACCAGTTCCAGCCCTCGATCTTGACGATGCCGTTGATTTTAGGCACCGGCTGATCGGCACCGGGATACTTGGCCAGGTCATCGAAATACGCCAGGCGGGTGTTCTTCAGGCCATCCAGGTAGCCCTGCCATTTGCTGCGCCCGTCGGGCAGGGTGACGCCGACATCGACCTTGCCGATCACGTCGGGGTTGGGATGGACCAGGCCCAAAGCGCCCTCGGTACGCGCCCACAGGTAGGTCTTCTTGCCGTCACGCAGGCTCGACAGGGCTTCGATGGCCTTGGCCTGCGCCACCTCACGGCTGAGGGTGCCGCGCTGCTCCAGGTCCTGGAAGTACGCCACCTGCTGCGCCGCCAGGTTGAGCACGGTATAGATTTCGCTACGCTTGTTTTCCACCATGTTCGAGCGCAACGCGCTCAAGCTGAACCCGGCAATCAGCAGCAGACCGAGCACAGCACAAAAAACCATCAACGCGAGTCGGTAACGCAGTTTCATAGCGCCTTCCTGGTGCAATAGGCCCGGTCCAGCCGGGCACTTGTTTTTATTGTGGTGTGACAGATGTCTCATTTAGAGATACGTTATCGTACAACCAATGAGAAAAATAACCACAACAAATTGCAGCAGGTGCGTGCAGTGGGCCGGCCCCTTCGCTGGCAAGCCAGCCCCCACATGAACAATGCAGCCCCTGAGGACGGCGCACTACCTGTGGGAGCTGGCTTGCCAGCGAACGAGCGCAAAGCGCTCGCCGTCACACCGGACGCTTGAGCACCAAGGTCAGGATGTCGTAACTGGCCACCAGCTCACCCAGCTGGTTGGTCACCTCCACATCCCACGCCACCACCCCCTGGGGCTGCCCCAGCGGGCTGGATTTGCCCTGGTCGATCTTGCGCTTGCAGGTCAGGCGCGCCTGAATGGTGTCACCAATACCCACCGGGCTGATGAAGCGCAACGTGTCCAGCCCATAGTTGGCCAGTACCGGCCCTTCCCCCGGCGACACAAACAACCCCGCCGCCGCCGACAGCACGAAATACCCGTGCGCGATGCGCTTGCCGAACTGCGACTGCTTTGCCGCAATCTCGTCGAAGTGCATGTAGAAGTGGTCCCCCGACAGGCAGCCGAAATTCACCAGGTCAGCCTCGGTCACCGTGCGGCGATGGGTCAGCAGCGACTCGCCAATGCGCAGGTCCTCGAAGTGGCGACGGAACGGATGCACGTCGCTCTCGAACACCTGGGCACCGCGTACATACTCGCCGGTCACCGCCATCAGCATGCTCGGCGAACCCTGCACCGCTGCACGCTGCAGGTAATGCTTGACCGCGCGCAGGCCGCCCAGCTCCTCACCGCCACCGGCGCGCCCAGGGCCGCCATGCTTGAGCTGTGGCAGGGGCGAACCGTGCCCGGTCGACTCCACCGCCGCCTCGCTGTCCAGGATCAACAGGCGGCCATGCCATGCCGCCGCGACAGGGATCGCCTTGGCTGCTACCTCGCGGTCTGCGGTTACCAGGCTGGCTACCAGGCTGCCCTTGCCACGTGCCGCCAGCGCCAGCGCTTCGTCCAGGTCGTCATACGCCATCAGCGTACTGACCGGGCCGAACGCCTCGATATCATGCGCGCCGCCCTCGGCATGCGGGTCGCGTGCGTGCAGCAAGGTCGGCGCAAAGAATGCACCTTCCCCCACGCCCTCGCCCCGTGGCGCAAACCCATCACTGGCACCAAACAGCTGATCGCAGCTTTGCAGCAGGCTGCGCACCCGCTCACCCACGTCGCGCTGCTGGTCGTGCGAGGCCAGCGCGCCCATGCGCACGCCCTCAACCGACGGGTCGCCCACCACCACCTTGCTCAGGCGCTCGCGCAAACGCGTGGCCACGGCATCCAGGTGCCTGGCCGGCACGATGGCGCGGCGGATGGCGGTGCACTTCTGCCCCGCCTTGGTGGTCATCTCGCGCACCACTTCCTTGATGTACAGGTCGAACTCGGCATCATCCGGCTGCACGTCCGGGCCCAGGATGGCGCAGTTCAGCGAGTCGGCTTCGGCGGTGAATGGCACCGAGTTGCGGATCAGGTTCGGGTTGACGCGCAACTTGGCCGCCGTGTCGGCAGACCCGGTGAAAGTCACCACGTCCTGACCCTGCAGGCGGTCGAGCAGATCGCCCGTGCTCCCCACCACCAGTTGCAGGCTGCCCACCGGCAACAGGCCGGACGCGTCCATCAGGCGCACCACCGCCTCGGTCAGGTAGCTGGTGGAGGTGGCCGGCTTGACGATGCATGGCATACCGGCCAGGAAGGTCGGCGCGAACTTCTCGAGCATGCCCCAGATCGGGAAGTTGAACGCGTTGATGTGCACCGCAAGCCCCGCACGCGGCACCAGGATATGGCTGCCGGCGAACGTGCCCTGCTTGCCCAGCGGGAATGCCGGGCCTTCGTGCAGCAGGTTGCCCGAGGGCAGCTCGCGGCTGCCGATGCCGGCATAGGCGAACAGCGTGGCGTTGCCACCCTCGATGTCGATCCAGCTGTCGGCGCGGGTCGCGCCGCTGTGATGGGACAGGGCGTAAAGCTGCTCCTTGCGCTCGGCCAGGTACAGTGCCAGCGCCTTGAGCCGCGCCGCACGCTGCTGGAAGTCCATCGCCATCAATGCCTTCAGGCCTTGCTGGCGAGCATGCTCGATGGCCTCGGCAAAGTCGGGACGCTCTTCATGGCTGTAGGCCAGGACATGCCCGTCCAGGGCGCTGCGCAAGGGTTGCGCGCCATGCTGGCCGAGCCAGCGGCCGGCGATGAAGCTTTGCAAGGTTGGGGCAACAGACATGGGGTGTCCTCCGGTTCTTTTAAGGGGCGCGCTTACCACAGCGCCAGGGTGTAGCCGATGATCAGGCGGTTTTCGTCCAGGTCGGTGGTCAACCCGTTGCCCGAGCGAAAGGTGACGTTGCGCCAGCGTAGGCTGACGTTCTTTAAGGGGCCGCTCTGCACCACGTAGGTGATGTCGGTGTCGCGCTCACGCTCACGGCCGTTGTCTACCGTCGCGGTCCTGGCATGCCGGCCATCGGTGTAGCGGGTCATGAAGGTCAGGCCCGGTACGCCCAGCGCAACGAAGTCGTAGTCGTAGCGCAGTTGCCACGAATCGATACCGGCACGGGTGTAGGTGTTGTAGGTCACCAGGTTGACGGTGTACGGGTCGCCGCCGTTGAGGAACGGGAAGGCGCTGTCGCCGGACATCTGCTGGAAGGTGGCACTGACTTTGTGTGCACCGCTGGCCAGGGTGAACATGCCGTTGGCGTTGCGGTTGTCGATGCGCCCTGCCCGCTCGGCGCCATCGCCACGGCTGTCGAAGTAGCGCAGGTCGCTGCGCAGGCTCAGGCCTTCGCCCAGCGGCTGGGTATGCACCAGGCCGACGAACTGCTGACGGTAGATCTGTTCGAGCTGGGCGTAGTAGTAGGTCAGGTTCAGCTGCGGGGTGAATGCATAGGTGCCGCCGCCGAAGTCGAAGCGATCGCTGCTGGCGGCGCCATAGCCGATGTCGTCACGGCTGGAGGAATCACGCAGGTTGGCCTTGGTCAGGCGCCCGGCATTGACCGTCAGGCCGTCGATTTCCTGGCCGGTCAGCAGGCCGCCCTGGAAGCTTGCGGCCAGCAGGCGCGTGTCGTTGTACACCACCACCGGCAATGTCGGCTGCAGGGTGCCCAGGCGCAGCACGCTTTTGGAGGCGCGCAGCTTGGCGGTCAGGCCCAGTTCGCTGTAGTCGTCGGCCGGCTCCAGGCTGTTGCGCCCATAGGGCAACAGGCCAGTGCCGCGCCGGTCGCGGCTGGAATCGAGCTTGATGCCCAGTTGGCCCATGGCATCCACACCGACACCCACCGGGCCTTCGGTAAAGCCCGACTCGAACTTGGCGGTGAAGCCCTGGGCCCATTCCTCGGCCTTGGACTGCGGCGCGTTGTCCTGGCGGAAATCGCGGTTGATGTAGTGGTTGCGCAGCTCGACCCTGGCATGGCTGTCGCCGATGAAGTCGGCCATGGCCGGTGTGGCGACCAGCGGCAAGGCCAGGCTTGCCAGCAGCGACGCCGGTGTAAGGCGAATGTGGTTCATTATTTTTATACCCGACAATCGTGTGGTTGTTTTCAGTGTTTGCTGGCGCCTGCGGCACCGATCCCGGTCATCGAGCGAATGAACTGCGCCAGGTAACGGCCGCGCTCTTCGGCGGCCCGCGCCGAGGTATCGGTGACCGAGAACAGCCACGCCCCCAGGAACGCCAGGCTCATCGAGAACAGTGCCGGGTTGCTGTAGGGGAACAGGGCTTTTTCGTTGTGCAGCACGTTGACCCACACCGCCGGGCTCAGCACCAGCAGCACGATGGCCGAGACCAGCCCGCTCATGCTGCCGATCACCGCGCCGCGGGTGGTCAGGCCCTTCCAGTACATCGAGAGGAACAGCACCGGGAAATTCACCGACGCGGCGATCGCCAGCACCAGCCCGGAGAGGAACGCGATGTTCTGCGACTCGAACATCAACCCGAGGATGATCGCCAGCACGCCGATCACCAGGGTGGCGATACGCGATACACGCATCTCCTCTTTCTCGCTGGCCTGGCCCTTGCGGATCACGCAGGCATACAGGTCGTGGGACACCGCCGAGGCACCGGACAAGGCCAGGCCGGCGACCACCGCCAGGATGGTGGCGAAGGCCACGGCCGAGATGAAGCCCAGGAACAGGTTGCCACCCACGGCTTGCGCCAGGTGCACGGCGATCATGTTGCCGCCGCCGATGATCGCGCCGTTGACGTCGCGGTAGGCCGGGTCGGTGCCGACCATCACGATGGCGCCGAAGCCCACCAGAATCAGCAGCAGGTAGAAGTAGCCGATGAAGCCGGTGGCGTAGAACACGCTCTTGCGCGCTTCCTTGGCGTCGCTCACGGTGAAGAAGCGCATCAGGATATGCGGCAGGCCGGCGGTGCCGAACATCATGCCAAGGCCCAGGGATATCGCGTCGATGGGGTTGGACAGCAGCCCGCCCGGCGCCATGATCGCGGTGCCCTTGGCGTGCACTTGCGTGGCGGCGCTGAACATCGCTTCGGTGCTGAAGCCAAAATGCTTGAGCACCATGAACGCCATGAAACTGGTACCCGAGAGCAGCAACACAGCCTTGATGATCTGCACCCAGGTGTGGCGAGCATGCCACCGAAGGTCACGTAGAACACCATCAGCACGCCGACCAGCATCACCGCGTAGAGGTAACTGATGCCGAACAGCAACTCGATCAGCTTGCCCGCGCCGACCATCTGCGCCACCAGGTACATCAGTGCCACGGTCAAGGTGCCCAGGGCCGAGGTCAGGCGTACCGGGGTTTGTTCCAGGCGGTAGGAGACCACGTCGGCAAAGGTGTATTTGCCCAGGTTGCGCAGGCGCTCGGCGATCAGGAACAG
>NZ_JAAHBU010000010.1 GCF_010671725.1 Pseudomonas brassicae
GGGGGGTGCAGGCAAGTGCATAGTTGAGGTACCCGTTTCCATTCTTATTGTTGTGTGGCGGGCCCCGAGGGGCCAAAGCACCGCTTAAAATACACATGTGAATGTGTATGTATAGACTACGCGCGGGGGTGGGCGCGTTGTCAATAGGCGCAACCGGAAGGGGCCGAGCAAACGAGGTTTTTTGATTTATATGATTGATTTATATGGAATAAATAAATCAATAAATTTTGCGTGGCGGTCGCTTGTGAAGGGAGGTAACGCGGTTTTTGATAAACAAAGATACATTTATGTATCTGGTGTGACGAAAATGCCGACGTGCGCCGGCATCGTGCGTTCAGGCCGCGGTGCTGCCGGCTTCGGGGATCAGGATGCCTGCCATGCGCTGGCTACGCTCAAGGCGCTGTTGCGGGGTGTCCTCGCTGTGCAGCAGCGACAGGCTGATCTGGTAGGCGTAGATCAGGTAGGCGCGGTCCTGGGCTTCGCTGTCGGGCACGCCGGCCTGGATCAGCAGGCCTTCGATATAGCTCAGGCGATGGCTGTCGACTTCATCGATGGCCTGGCGGGCCTGCTTGTCACGGCGCGCCCAGCCGCGAATGCCGAGTTCGATGGAGGCTGCGTCCTTGGCGGTTTGCCCGTGCGAGGGCAGTTCGAGCAGGCGTTGCAGCTGCTGCAGCGGCGAGCTGTGGGCGTTGCGCAGGTGCAGGATGACGTCTTCGGTGGCACGTGCACGCCAGTTGCCGAGAATACCCTCGAGCAATTCGCTGCGGCTCTTGAAGTGATAGTAGAAGCTGCCACGGGTGATCTTCAGTTCCTTGGCCAGGGTGTCGACCCGAACGGCGTCGACGCCGCTGGTGACAAGCACTTCCTGTGCCGCATGAATCCAGTCTTCGCGTGTGAGGTTGGTGCGTGATGACATTGTGTAGGGGCCTTGTCCAACAAGCTGGATAAGCGCCAGGGCACAGCAGCGTCCGACGCATGCCCTTGGCGGCAAACCGTCATTCTAACGCCCGGCGCAACGACGAAGCTATTACCGCTGCATGCCCTGTGGCCCGCGCAGGAGGTGCGTGGCTGTTCGTGTTCAAGAGTACATCTGTGTAGGTTTACTTTTCGATTATTTAACACAAGTCATGTTTTTTCATTGACTCAGGTCAAATCGGTAAATAGCATACAGATACACATCTGTATGTTGATAATAAGAACCGGAGGCCGCCATGAGCGCAACAGCCAAGACCCTGCTCGCCGCAGGGCACCACACCCACTATCACGAAGCCGGCCGGGGTGAGGCCTTGTTCCTGCTGCACGGTTCGGGGCCTGGCGTTTCGGGGTGGGCCAACTGGGCCACGACCGTACCGGTGTTCGCCGATCGCTGGCGGGTGGTGGTGCCGGACATTGCCGGCTTCGGTTTCACCGAGTTCAAGGACGACGCCAAGTACGACATCAAGCTGTGGGTCAACCATCTGCTGGGCATCATGGATGCCCTGGATATCGAGAAGGCCTCGTTCGTTGGCAACTCGTTTGGCGGGGCGCTGGCCATTGGCCTTGCGGTGTTTGCGCCGCAGCGCGTCGACAAACTGGTGCTGCTCGGCACGCCGGCCGGCGAGTTCGTGCAGACCCCGGGCCTGCGTGGCGCCTGGGAATACGAGCCGTCGCTGGACAACATGCGCCAGTTGATGACGCTGTTTCCCTACGACGCTTCATTGATCACCGATGCGATGGTGCAGGCCCGCTACGAGGCCAGTGCACGGCCCGGTGCCCAGCAGGCGCTGCGCAAGCTGATCCCGCAACCGGCTGCCGAAGGCCAGACCCTGGTCAAAGGCTTCCCCGCCGCCGCGCTGGCCAAGATCGTCGCGCCGACCCTGGTGGTGCATGGTCGCGAAGACCGCGTGGTACCGCCGGAGTGCGGGTTGTTGATCGCCAACAGTATTCCCGATGCCGACCTGCACCTGTTCGGCCGCTGCGGGCACTGGGTACAGAGCGAGCAGCCGCGCCGCTTTGCTGCGCTGGTCCGCGACTTCCTCAGCGAGTAGGCCGCCATGAGCAGAAACCTGATGGAACGTGTGCTGTGGCAACTGTGCGTGGAGCGTGCTGCCAAGCAGCGCTTTGGCGAAGACCCCGCAGGGTTCCTGGCGCGCTTTGCCCTCGAACCTGGCGAAGTGCAGATGATCGTCGAGTTCGACGTGGCCGGCCTGCAGGCAGCCGGCGTCAACCCGATGCTGACCATGGGCTTCTGGCAGGAACTTGCGCCGCAGCGCGACATGCGCCTCTACAAGCAGCGCCTGGGCGCTACCAACGAACAAGGCGCAGGGTTTTCCGCTGCGCTCAAGGGGTGAACCAATGGGCAAGATAGTCGGCGGCTTCTGGATGCCGCATGACCCGGTGATGTTCGTGGCGCCGAATGCGCCGCCGCCAGCACAGCGCGACGCGGTATGGGCGGCGTATGCGCAGTGTGCCGAGCGTCTGGCAGCGTTGCAGCCGACATCGGTGATCATCGTCGGGTGTGACCATTACATTCTGTTTGGCACCCATTGCCTGCCGCGCTACGTGATCGGCACCGGCGATGTGGACGGCCCGATCGACCGCCTGCCGGGGCTGGCGCGTGGCCCGGTGCGCAACCATGAAACGCTGGCCGGGCACATCGTCGCCCATGGCGAAGGGCAGGGCGTGGACTGGACGGTGGCGCGCAGTTTCACCGTCGACCACTCGTTCGCGATCCCGCACCAGTTGGTGGTCAAGCCGGCCGAAGCACTGCTGGGGCGCGAGCTGCCGAGTATCCCGGTGTACCTGGCGTGCGGCGTCGACCCGTATATCTCGCTCAAGCGCTCGGCCGACCTGGGCCGGCAACTGCGCGCGGCGGTGGAGGCGTTCGATGCCGACGAGCGTGTGGTGATCATCGGCAGTGGCGGTATCAGTCACTGGGTCGGCACGGTCGAGATGGGCCGGGTGGCCGAAGACTTCGATCTCGAGATTCTCGCCCATGGCGTCAATGGCGACCTGCAGGCGCTGTGCGCCTACAGCGATGAAGAGATTCTGCGTCGGGCCGGCAACGGCGCGATGGAAATTCGCAACTTCGCCTGCGCCCTGGCGGCCATCGAGCGCCCGCAGGGAGAAGTGATCGCCTATGAAGCCGTGCCTGCCTGGGTCACCGGGCTGGGTTTTGTGCAACTGAGTGTGAGGGCCGAGCATGAGCCGCGTATTACTTTGCCAACGTGACGAGCTGGCGCCGGGTGAGCTGAAAAAGGTCGCCCACAGCGACGGCGATGCCATCTGCGTCTACAACCTGGGCGGCACTTTCTATGCCACCACCGACATGTGTACCCACGCCACCGCCTCGCTGGCCGAAGGCGACCTGGAAGACGACCTGATCACCTGCCCGGTGCACTGGGGGCAGTTCCACGTGCCCAGCGGCAAGGCCGTGACCTTCCCCTGCGAGCGGCACCTGCGTACCTACAAGGTCATCGTCACCGACCGCGAAGTGTATGCCGACATGGCCCTGGAGGCCGACGAGGCGCTGGCCGACGCCGACAGCCCGGTGTGACCGGGCCGTTGTCCAACCGTATTCCTGTGAGTCTGAACCATGGATAACAACAAGCACATACCGCTCAGAACCATTGAAAGCACGCCCACCCTGGGCAACCTCGACCGTCTCTGCGACATGCAGCAAGGGCGCCTGTCGGGCAAGGTGTTCTGGGACGAGGCGATCTACGAGCAGGAGTTGGAGAAGATCTTCGCGCGCTGCTGGCTGTTCGTGGCGCATGAGTCCCAGTTGCCCAAGTCTGGTGACTACCTGACCACCTCCATGGGCGAGGACGAAGTGCTGGTGGTGCGCCAGAAAGATGCGTCGATCAAGGTCTTCCTCAACGCCTGCCCGCACCGTGGCAACAAGGTGTGCTTTGCCGAGGCCGGCAATGCGCGCGGCTTCATCTGCAACTACCACGGCTGGTCGTTCGGCGCCGATGGCGGGCGGCTGATGGGCATGCACGAGTCCAAGTGCTACGAAGAAAGCCAGTTCGACAAGTCCAGGCATGGCCTGCGCGAGGCCCGCGTGGCCAGCTACAAGGGCCTGGTGTTCGCCACCTTCGCCGCGGATGCGCCCACGCTCGAGGAGTACCTGGGGCCGATGACCTGGTACATGGACGTGATGCTCGACATGGACGAGGGCGGCAGCGAATTCCTCGGTGGCTGCATCCGCTCCACCATCGAATGCAACTGGAAGATCGCCGCCGAGAACTTCGTCGGCGACATCCTGCACGGTGGCTGGACCCACGACTCGGCGGCCAAGGCCATGCTCGGCGGACCGGTGGCCAACGTCGGCGACCTGCCCGAATCCTATTCGGTGAACTGGAACGGCCACGGCTACGAGTTCGCCACCGACGTGGTCGGCAACGCCGCCACGCTGGGTGAGAAAGACATCAACAAGTACCTGCACGTGCTGCGCCCCAAGGTCGCCGACCGGCTGGGCGAGTTCCGTTCCAGGCTGATCGGGGCGATTTCCTCGTTCACCGTGTTCCCCAACTTCTCGTTCCTGCCCGGGCAGAACACGGTGCGCATCTGGCAGCCACGCGGCCCGCACAAGATCGAGCTGTTCACCTGGGTGATCGTCAACAAGAACGCACCGCAGGACATCAAGGACAAATGGCGGCGCGGCGCAATGATGACGTTCTCGCCGACCGGTGTGTTCGAGATGGACGATGGCGAAAACTGGGAGTACTGCACCAAGACCAGCCGTGGCGTGGTCACGCGCTACCAGGACCTGTATGTCGGCCTGGGCATGCACACCCGGCTCGATGACAGCGAGCTGCCGGGCAACGTGTTCAAGGGCCAGCTCAACGAATGCAATGCACGGGCGTTCTACCAACGCTGGAAAGACCTGCTGCAGGCACCGACCTGGGCCGACGTTCCAGACCGCAATGGCACGCTGCGCTGAGGGGGCCAGATGACATACGCACAACACGACAGCCTCGTTTCAGTCGAGGAAAGCCGCCGGGTCGAACAGTTCTTGCTGCGCGAGGCGCGCCTGCTCGACGACGAATGCTGGGACGCGTGGCTGCACAGCCTCAGCGAGGCGATCCATTACTGGATGCCGGGCATCGAGAACCGTCGTCGCGAGGACAAGTCCGGGCCGTATCGGCTGGAACACATGGCTTTTTTCGACGACGGCATGCGCGAGTTGAAGCGCCGCGTGGCGCGCTTCAAGCAGCCTTCGGCCTGGGCCGAGAACCCGCCCACGCGCAACGTGCACCTGGTCAGCAACATCGAGGTGTATGCCGGCGCCGAGCCGGGCCAGTACCTGGCCTATTCATGCTTCATCAACGTGCGCAGCCGTGGCCTGGACGAGCACCACCAGATCGCCGGCAGGCGCGAGGACGTGCTGCGCCTGGAGGCCGACGGCCTCAAGCTGCTCAAGCGCAAGATTCTGATCCCCAACGCGATGTTGCTGTGCAAGAACATCAACACGTTCCTATGAGGGCCTGCACATGGCTTGGTTGAAAGGGCAGGTGGCACTGGTCACCGGCGGTACCGGCGGCATCGGCAGCGCCATCGTGCGCCGCTACGTGGCCGAAGGCGCGAAGGTCGCGGTGATGGGGCGCGATGCGGCGCAGCTGGCAGCGCTGAGCGCCGAGCTGGGCGAGGCGGTCATCACCGTGCAGGGCGACGTGGCGCGCTATCAGGACAACCAGCGTGCGGTGGCGGCGACCCTGGAGGCCTTCGGCCGGCTCGACACCTTCGTCGGCAACGCCGCGGTATTCGACTATTTCACGCGCCTGGACCGTATCGCGCCGCAGGATTTCGAAGGCGCGTTCCAGAAACTCTTCGCCACCAACGTGCAGGGCTACCTGCTCGGCGCACAGGCCTCGATCGCGGCCTTGCGCCAAACCGGTGGCAGCATGATCTTTACCCTGTCCAACAGTGCCTTTTATGCCGGCGGAGGTGGCATTCTCTACGTCACCGCCAAGCATGCGCTGGTGGGCATGATTCGCCAGCTGGCCTACGAGTTGGCCCCGGACATCCGGGTCAATGGGGTGGCGCCGGGGGCGACCAACACACCGATGAAAAGCCTGGAGGGTTTGAACAGTCGCAGCGTACCGCTCAACCAGATTCCCGGTTTCGAGGACGGCGCGGCCCAGGCCGTGCCCCTGCAACGGATTGCCGAGCCCGAGGACCACACCGGGCACTATGTGCTGCTGGCCTCACGCGAGAACGCCGGCCTGACCACCGCCACCATCATCCACAGCGATGGTGGCTGGGAGATCCGCAGCGCCGGCCCCGCAAGACCGCGCAAGGCCTGAGCCTTGATAACCAGAACAAGAGAGATGCGTGATGACAACAACAAGCCTGAGTGCACCGCAACAGCAACTCCTCAACCTGTTTGCCGGGCTCGACCTGCCGGTACTGGCGGCGCCGATGTTCCTAGTGTCGGGGCCGCGCCTGCTGGGCGCCTGTTGCCAGGCCGGCATCGTCGGCAGCATGCCGCGCCCAATGCGCGCACCGTCGAGCAGTTGCAGCAATGGCTGGAACAGATCGTTGCCGAGCGTGACGCCGCGCAGCAGCGTGGCGAGCAGTGGGCGCCGTGGATGCTCAACATGATCGTGCACAGCACCTATGACCGTTTCGACGCCGAGCTTGAGCTGGTGCGCCGCTTCCAGCCGCCGATCGTCTCCACGGCGCTGGGCAGCCCCAAGCGTGTGCTCGATACCGTGCACGCCTACGGCGGCGTGGTGATTGCCGACGTGATCAGCCCGGCGCTGGCGCGCAAGGCCGTGGCCGCCGGCGTCGATGGCCTGGTACTGGTGTGCAACGGCGCGGGTGGGCACACCGGCAGCTACAACCCGTTTGCCTTCGTGGCCGAAGTGCGCGAGTTCTGGGACGGCCCGCTGGGCCTGGCCGGGGCGATCTCCAATGGCCGCGACATTCATGCGGCGCAGGTGCTGGGCTGCGATTTCTCGCTGGTCGGCACGCGCCTGATCGCGGCCCACGAGAGCCTGGTCGAAGACGCCTATCGCGACATGCTGGTGGCGTGCTCGCTGGATGAAGTGACCACCACCAAGGCGGTCAGCGGCGTGCTGGCCAACTGGATGCAGCCGTCGCTGGACAAGGCCGGTATCGACCCGCGCAGCGAAACCCGACCGAGCATCGACTTTTCCGGCGACATCGCCACGGCCAACAAGGCCTGGAAGCACGTGTGGTCGGCCGGGCAGGGGGTAGGCCAGATTACCCGCACCTACAGCGTCGCCGAACTGGTCGACGAACTGCACCAGGGTTATCGCGACAGTCGCGCGCGCGCCTTGTAAGCCATCCGGATCCGTTCAGGAGCAACCCCATGACTCAGCAAAACCTTCAGGCTGCGGCTGCAGCCCTGGCCCACGCGCGTTCGAGCCGCACCCCGTGCGGGCGCATCAGCGAGCACTTCGATATCCAGTCGCTGCACGATGCCTACGCCGTGCAGGAACTCAATACCCAGGCCGCGCTGGCCGCCGGTCGGCGCCTGAGCGGGCGCAAGATCGGCCTGACCTCGCTGGCGGTGCAGCAGCAACTGGGTGTCGACCAGCCCGACTTCGGCATGCTGTTCGCCGACATGGAATGCCGCGATGGCGAGGCCATCGACAGCACGCGGCTGATCCAGCCCAAGGCCGAGGGCGAGATCGCCTTCGTGCTGAGCCGTGACCTGCCCAACCCCGACACCACCCTGGGTGAACTGCTGCGCGCGGTCGACCACGTGCTGCCGGCGCTGGAGATCGTCGATTCGGCGATCGAGAACTGGCGCATCACCCTGGTCGACACCGTGGCCGACAACGCGTCCTCTGGCCTGTACGTACTGGGCAAGACGCCGGTCAGCCTGCGCGGGCTGACCTGGCCCTGGAAGGCATGTTGCTGGAGAAGAACGGTGCCCAGGCGGCCATCGGCGTGGGCGCTGCGTGCCTGGGCAACCCGCTGGATGCCTGCCTGTGGCTGGCGCGCACCATGGCCCTGGCGGGCCGCCCGTTGCAGGCGGGCGATGTGCTGTTGTCCGGCGCGCTGGGGCCGATGGTGCCGGTGGTGGCAGGCGACAGCCTGCGCCTGCGCCTGACCCGCCTTGGCGAAGTGAGCTGCCGCTTCGATTGAGCCCGTTGGGCTGTACCCCTCCACCGGCCTGACCGTCCGGTGGCGATGACAACAATAAAACCAGTGAGCAGCGGGCCGATGGCCTGCCGCGCTTGCGAGGGCGTGCGATGTACGATTTCCATAACGATCCCACCCAGTTGGCCCCCGCCAGGGTGCTGTATGAACCACGTGCCGACGGCAGCTTCGTGCTCAGTTCGCCCGAGCCGCTGCAACCCTATGCCCGCTGTATCGGGCAGTGGCTGGAGCACTGGGCGGTGCAGGCGCCGGAGCGCGCCTACCTGGCCGAGCGGCGCGGTGCCGGCTGGTTCAGCCTGAACTATGCGCAGGTGCGCCAGCGTGTCGGCGCCCTGGCCCAGGGCCTGCTGGAGCTTGACACCGCGGCGGGCCGACCGCTGCTGATGCTCTCGGAGAACGACCTGGACCAGGCATTGCTGACCCTGGCGGCGATGCATGTGGGCATTGCGGTATCGACCGTGTCGGTGGCCTATTCACGCAACACCGCCAGTGGCTGCAGCAAGCTCAAGGCCATCGTCGAGGTGCTCAAGCCGGCGCTGATCTTCGTCAACGACGGCGATGCCTACTGCCGTGCCATCGAACTGCTGGGCCCGGACTGTCCGGTGGTGGTCGCGCGCAATGCCCAGGAAATCCCCGGCGCGCTGCCCTTGTCGCAGCTGTACAAGGCCGAGAGCCCGGCGGTGATGGCGGCGTTCGAACGCCTGGACGGCGACACCCCGGCGCGCTACCTGATGACGTCCGGGTCCACCGGGGCGCCCAAGGCCGTGGTCAACACCCACGGCATGCTGTGCGCCAATCAACAGGCGATTGCGCAGTGCTGGCGGTTTCTGGAGCAGGGCGAACTGATCGTGCTCGACTGGTTGCCGTGGAGCCATGTGTTCGGCGCCAACCACAATTTCAACCTGGTGCTGCGCAATGGCGGCACCCTGTACATCGACGATGGCCTGCCCGTGCCGGGGCAGATCGACCGCACCCTGGAGAACCTCCGGTCGGTCAGGCCCACCCTGTACTTCAACGTGCCGCGCGGCTACGAGGTGCTGCTGCCGTACCTGGAGCGTGACCCGGCGCTGGCACAGGCGCTGTTCGGGCGCCTGCGCATGCTCTTCTATGCAGCGGCCGCGCTGCCCCAGAGCAGTTGGAGCCGGCTGGTTGCGTGCGCCGACAAGGTGCGTGAGACGCCGCTGTTCTTCGCCACCGAATGGGGCTCGACCGAGACCTCGCCGGTGGTCACCAGTGTGCATTTCGCCGCCGACAAGGCCGGCATCATCGGCTTGCCGGTGCCGGGTACCCAGCTCAAGTTCGTGCCGTCTGGCGACAAGCTGGAAATGCGCGTACGCGGGCCTTCGGTGTTCCCCCGCTACCTGGGCGACCCCACCAGCACGCTGGCGGCGTTCGACGAGGAGGGCTTCTACCGCATCGGTGACGCCGGTCGCTGGTCGACCCGGCGCGCCCGGAACTTGGCGTGCAGTTCGATGGCCGCGTGACCGAAGACTTCAAGCTCAGCAGCGGTACCTGGGTCTCGGTCGGCACCCTGCGCCCGCGACTGGTCAGTGCACTGGCGCCGTATGCCAGCGACTGCGTGATCGGCGGGCATGATCGCGATGTGATCGGCGCACTGGTGTACCCCACCCAGGCGCTGCGCGACCTGCTGGGCGCCGCGGGCCAGGGCATGAGCGGCGCACAGCTGGCCCTGCAGCCTGAAGTGCGCCTGGCCTTGTGTGCGGGCCTGCAGGCGCTGGCCAGGGAGTACCCGGCCTCGTCCCAGCATGCCGTGCGCCTGGTGATTCTGGACTCGCCGCCCAGCCTCAACGAGGGCGAGATCACCGACAAAGGCTACATCAACCAACGTACCGCCCTGAGCCTGCGTGCAGAGGCCGTGCAGCGGCTGTACGCCGACAGCCTCGACCCGAGCGTCATCCTCCTCGCCGAAGTCTACGGAGAAGCCGTATGAGCCCCGCCAAGTACAAAGTTGCCATCATCGGTTCCGGCAATATCGGCACCGACCTGATGATCAAGATCCTGCGTCACGGCCAGCACCTGGAAATGGCCGTGATGGTCGGTATAGACCCGGCCTCCGACGGCCTGGAACGCGCTCGGCGCCTGGGCGTCGCGACCACCCATGAAGGCGTCGAGGGGCTGAGCCGCATGCCCGAGTTCGCGAGCATCGACTTCGTCTTCGATGCCACCTCGGCCAGTGCGCACGTGCGCAATGACGCCTGCCTGCGCGCGCTCAAGCCCGGTATCCGCCTGATCGACCTGACCCCGGCGGCCATCGGCCCCTACTGTGTGCCGGTGGTGAACGTGGAGCAGAACCTGGGGCAACTGAACGTGAACATGGTCACCTGCGGTGGCCAGGCGACCATCCCGATGGTCGCCGCTGTCTCGCGGGTGGCCAAGGTGCACTACGCCGAGATCGTCGCCTCCATCGCCAGCAAGTCCGCCGGCCCCGGTACCCGCGCCAACATCGACGAGTTCACCGAGACCACCTCCAAGGCCATTGAGGTGATCGGCGGTGCGGGCAAGGGCAAGGCGATCATCGTGATGAACCCGGCCGAGCCGCCGCTGATCATGCGCGACACCGTGTTCGTGCTGTCCGAGGCCTGCGCGCAGGCCCGGGTCGAGGCGTCGATCGAGGAAATGGCCCAGGCGGTGCAGGCCTATGTGCCGGGCTACCGGCTCAAGCAGAAGGTGCAGTTCGAGGCGATTGCGGCCGACAAGCCCCTGCACATTCCGGGGTTGGGGACCTTTGCCGGGCTCAAGACCTCGGTGTTCCTCGAGGTCGAGGGCGCTGCGCACTACCTGCCGGCCTACGCCGCAACCTCGACATCATGACCTGCGCCGCGATGGCGACCGCCGAACGCATGGCCCAGGCCATGGCCAACCACTGAGGACGCCCGCATGACTTTCAACCCCGGCAAGAAGCTGTACATTTCCGATGTGACCCTGCGCGACGGCAGCCACGCGGTGCGTCACCAGTATTCGCTGCAGAACGTGCAAGACATCGCGCGCGCGCTGGACAAGGCGCGGGTAGACGCCATCGAGGTCGCCCATGGTGATGGCCTGCAAGGCTCCAGCTTCAACTACGGTTTCGCCGCGCACACCGACCTTGAGTGGATCGAGGCGGTGGCCGATGTGATCTCGCATGCCAGGATCACCACCTTGCTGCTGCCCGGCATCGGCACGGTGCATGACCTGAAGGCTGCGTACAACGCGGGTGCGCGGTGGTGCGGGTGGCCACCCATTGCACCGAGGCGGATGTCGCCAGGCAACATATCGAGTATGCCCGTGAACTGGGCATGGACACCGTGGGCTTTCTGATGATGAGCCACATGATCCCGGCCGAGCAGTTGGCGGCCCAGGCCAAGCTGATGGAAAGCTACGGCGCCACCTGCGTGTACATGGCCGACTCGGGCGGTGCGATGAACATGCAGGACATCCGTGATCGCTTCCGTGCCTTCAAGGCCGTGCTCAAGCCCGAGACCGAAACCGGCATGCACGCCCACCACAACCTCAGCCTGGGCGTGGCCAACTCGATCACCGCCGTGGAGGAGGGCTGCGACCGCATCGATGCCAGCCTGGCCGGCATGGGCGCCGGTGCCGGCAACGCGCCGCTGGAAGTGTTCATCGCCGCCGCCGAGCGTCTGGGCTGGAACCACGGCACCGACCTCTACACCCTGATGGACGCGGCCGACGACATCGTGCGCCCGCTGCAGGACCGTCCGGTGCGGGTGGATCGCGAGTCGCTGGCACTGGGCTTTGCCGGGGTGTACTCCAGCTTCCTGCGCCACGCCGAAATCGCTGCCGCCCGGTATGGCCTGAAAACCGTCGACATCCTGGTCGAGCTGGGCAGGCGGCGCATGGTTGGCGGTCAGGAAGACATGATCGTCGATGTGGCGCTGGACCTGTTGGCCGCTGGCAAGCACGCACACTGAGGGCACCGAGCATGAGCTTTCAACTGCAGATTCTGCCGGTGGGCCTGAGCTGTCCGCTCACCGCGCAGCAAACCGTACTGGATGGCGCACTGGCCGATGGCCTGATGCTCAAGCACAGTTGCCGCACCGGCACCTGCGGCAGCTGCAAGGGCCAGGTGCTCAGTGGCGAGGTGGAGCATGGCGACAGCCCGCTGGAGGTGCTCAGCCACGCCGAGCGTGCACAGGGCCTGGCACTGTTCTGCTGCGCCCGGGCGCGTTCGGACCTGGTGATCGAGGCGCCGGAAGTGACCGCTTTGCGGGGTGTCAGCATTCAACAGATGGGCGTGCGGGTGGCCAGTATCGACAAGGTCAGCCATGACGTTGCCGTGCTGCGCCTGATGCTCGCCCCAGGGGCAAGCTTCGCTTACTTCCCGGGGCAGTATGTGCAGGTGCTGCTCAAGGATGGCAGCCGGCGCAGCTACTCGATGGCGACCCGTGCCGCGCACGACAACCAGCTGGAACTGCACATCCGCCATATGCCTGGCGGCGTGTTCAGCGGGCATGTGTTCAATGCCCTGCAGCCCAAGGCGATCTTGCGCCTGGAAGGGCCGTTCGGCTCGTTCTACTTGCGTGACAGCAAGCGGCCGATGATTTTCCTGGCCAGCGGTACGGGGTTCGCCCCGATCCAGGCGTTGCTCGAACAGTTGCGCGAGCAGGGTGACAACCGGCGCCCGGTGTACCTGTACTGGGGCGGGCGGCGACGCGAGGACCTGTATCGCCATGAACAGTTGCTGGCCTGGCAGGCGCAGTTGCCCTGGCTACGCTATACCCCGGTGCTGTCCGAACCGGGAGAGGCGTGCGACTGGCAGGGCGCCACCGGGTTCGTGCATCGCCAGGTGCTGCAGGACTTCCACAGCCTCAAGGACTTCGAGGTGTATGCCTGCGGTGCGCCGATCGTGGTCGACTCGGCGCGGCGTGACTTTGTCCAGGACCGTGCGCTGCGCCCGACAACTTCTTTGCCGATGCGTTTGTCTGACGCTGTGCAATGAAAATGCCCGATGTGTGTGGTCGGGCATTATCGATCACTACTTGCAGTGCGCGGCATTGCGGGTTACAGGTGGTGGCAGATACCTTTAGTTGTGGCATCGCTGGAGTGCTTTATGGCCACCCCCCCTTTGCCAGGAATGGCGCCCCGCAAACGTGATGTGCGTCTTGCGGTTTTACTCTTGCTGGTCATCTGTTTTTCGCTGGCATCACTGACCGGGTGGAAAATCTGGTCGTCGCGCGAGCGTGCCTTGAGCGAGGTCAATGGGCACAGCCTCAACCTGACCCAGGCACTGGACACCTATGCCGAAGGCGTCATTCGCCAGAGCTCGATGCTGTTGCTGGGGATTGACGAGCGTCTCAAGGTGGATGGTGACGGGCCGCGCCAGCTCGAACGGCTGCGTTCGCTGGTGGACGAGCATGAAAACCTGCTCACCCAGTTGCATGGCATCATCATCTACGACGCTGACGGAGACTGGTTGATGTCGTCGAACGGCCCGGTCCCGGCCGGGGCCAACAGTGCCGATCGCGAGTTCTTCATTCATCACCGCGACAGCCCGTCGCGCGAGGTGTTCATCGGCCCGCCGATCCAGAGCCGCTCCCCCCAGGAATGGGTGATTACGGTGAGCCGGCGCTTCGAGCGTACACCGGGGGAGTTTGCCGGGGTGATCGCGGTGACGCTGGGGGTGGAGAATTTCCTGCGCCTGTTCGGCAAGATCGACGTCGGCCAGGACGGTGCGATTGCCCTGGCCTACACCAGCGGGCGCATGCTGGTGCGTTATCCGTTTCGCCAGCAGGACATGGGGCGTGATTTCTCTCGTTCACCGATCTACACCCATTACCTGGTGGAGAACTCGGTGGGCACCGCATCGTTTGCATTCAGCCAGGATGGTTTGGAGCGCTTGTATGCCTTTCGCAAGAACGAGCACTTGCCGCTGGTGACCACCGTGGCCATCGGCAAGCACGAGGCATTGGCGTCGTGGCGGGTGGAGGCGGGGCTGACGGTGGGGTTGGTGCTGGCCTTGCTGGGGGTGATCGGCACGATCGGGCGGTTGCTGATCCGCGACATCCGCACCGTAGCGAAATGGATGCGCAATTGCTGATTGCCAGGGAGGAACTGCTGGCGACCAACCAGCAGTTGGAGGTGCTGGCTACCCATGACCAGTTGACCGGGCTGGCCAACCGTCGGCGTTTCGATGAAGTGCTGCAAAGCGAGACGCGCCGTGCGCAGCGTGAGGGGCAGCCGCTGGCGTTGCTGTTGATCGATATCGATTATTTCAAGCGTTTCAATGATCGTTATGGGCACATTGCCGGCGATGAGTGCCTGAAGGCTGTGAGTGCGCAGTTGCTGGCGTGCGTGCGTCGGCCATCTGACCTGGTGGCGCGCTACGGTGGTGAGGAGTTGGCGATCGTATTGCCCAATACCGACCTGGAGGGTGCGGTGGTGGTGGCCGAGTCGGTGCTGGCGCATCTGGAGGCGTTGAACGTGGTGCATGCCGACAGCCCGTTCGGGCGGGTGTCGGTGAGTATTGGTGTGGCGTGCCTGCGCGGGCAGGGCGAGCCTGCCTTGGCGCTGGTGGCGGCAGCTGACCAGGCACTGTATGCGGCCAAGGCGGCGGGGCGCAATCGGGTGGTGGTTGACGAGTAGCGATGTGTCGCTCCTGCCCCCGCAAAGTATCGATGTCAATTGGCCGTGGCGGAGTAGCTGTAGGAGTGTTCTACAGCGTGCGCAAACTCATAAACGAAGTCTTATCGTGTTAGTGGGCGCATGACGGTGATGGAAATTGCCGTTGTTTGAGCTGCAACCCTTGCAGTGCGCGGCATTCCGGGTTACAGGTGATGGCAGGATGCCTTTAGTTGTGGCATCGCCGGAGCGCTTTATGATGACCACCCCCTCTTTGCCAGGAATGGCGCCCCGCAAACGTGATGTGCGTCTTGCGGTTTTACTCTTGCTGGTCATCTGTTTTTCGCTGGCATCGCTGACCGGGTGGAAAGTCTGGTCGTCGCGCGAGCGTGCCTTGAGCGAGGTCAATGTGCACAGCCTCAACCTGACCCAGGCACTGGACACCTATGCCGAAGGCGTCATTCGCCAGAGCTCGATGCTGTTGCTGGGGATTGGCGAGCGCCTCGAGGTGGATGGTGACGGGCCGCGCCAGCTCGAACGGCTGCGTTCGCTGGTGCAGGAGCAGGACAACCTGCTCACGCAGTTGCATGGCATCACCATCTACGACGCTGATGGAGGCTGGTTGATGTCGTCGAACGGCCCGGTCCCGGCCGGGGCCAACAGTGCCGACCGCGAGTTCTTCATTCATCACCGCGACAGCCCGTCGCGCGAGGTGTTCATCGGCCCGCCGATCCAGAGCCGCTCCACCCAGGAATGGGTGATTACGGTGAGCCGGCGCTTCGAGCGTACGCCGGGGGAGTTTGCCGGGGTGATCGCGGTGACGCTGGGGGTGGAGAACTTCCTGCGCCTGTTCGGCAAGATCGACGTGGGTCAGGACGGTGCCATTGCCCTGACCTATACCAGTGGGCGCATGCTGGTGCGCTATCCGTTCCGCCAGCAGGACATGGGGCGTGATTTTTCGCAGTCGCCGATCTATACGCATTACCTGGTAGAGAACTCGGTGGGCACGGCGTCGTTCGCCTCCAGCCTGGATGGGGTAGAGCGCCTGTACGCGTTTCGCAAGAACGAGCATTTGCCGCTGGTGACCACGTGGCCATCGGCAAGCACGAGGCGCTGGCGTCCTGGCGAGTGGAGGCCGGGTTGACCGTCGGGTTGGTGCTGGCCTTGCTGGGAGTGATTGGTGCGATCGGGCGGTTGCTGATCCGCGACATTCGTCACCGTATCGAAATGGACACGCAGTTGCTGATTGCCAGGGAGGAGTTGCTGGCGACCAACCAGCAGTTGGAGGTGCTGGCGACCCATGACCAGTTGACCGGGCTGGCCAATCGTCGGCGCCTTGACGACGTGCTGGATGGCGAGACTCGGCGTGCGCAGCGCGAGGGGCAGCCGTTGGCGTTGCTGTTGATCGATATCGATTATTTCAAGCGCTTCAATGATCGTTATGGGCACATTGCCGGTGATGAATGCCTCAAGGCCGTGAGTGCGCAGTTGCTGGCGTGCGTGCGTCGGCCATCTGACCTGGTGGCGCGCTACGGTGGTGAGGAGTTGGCGATCGTATTGCCCAATACCGACCTGGAGGGTGCGGTGGTGGTGGCCGATTCGGTGCTGGCGCATCTGGAGGCGTTGAACGTGGCGCATGCCGATAGCCCGTTTGGGCGGGTATCGGTGAGTATTGGTGTGGCGTGCCTGCGCGGGGAGGGCGGGCCCGCCTTGGCACTGGTGGCGGCGGCTGACCAGGCGCTGTATGCGGCCAAGGCGGCGGGGCGCAATCGGGTGGTGGTGAGCCAGCAGGTGCTGCACACAGAGTTGGCGTCGAGCCACCAAAGCTGACAACCCTGATTCTGCAGGCCATGGTACGTTGCAACAAATTGGGAGCGGCCTTGAGCCGCGATGCGCCGCCGGGCGGCGCTCGATCTCAACGGCGCAGCTGAATCCAAGACATGCACCTCAAGCCCCGCCCCAGGTGCTAAAATCCGCCGCTCGAAACCAGAGGATAAACGCGTGCGCAAAGTGGCGGTGGTAATGGCAGTGGTGGCCCTGGCCGGCTGTGACAATGATGCCGAACGGGTTCACAAGCAGGTTGCCGAGCATCTGGATAACCCCAAGACGGCCAAATTCGCCAACGTGCGGTTCAACAAGCAAGGCGACATCTGCGGCCAGTTCCGTGGCAAGGACGCGGCCGGCGTGTTCCAGCCCTACCGCAGCTATGTGGCGATCAAGCAAGGCACCGACTACCAGATCATCATCGACCAAACCGCTGGCGATCTGCGCATCCGCGAGATCTGCGGCGGCGCCGAGCTGCAGCGCCGTGCCAATGCCCTGGCCGACCAGCCCGCCCCCGAAGGGTGGGATGTCGAGATCGTGCAGGGGCCGAACATGGGCGCGCTCAGCGACATGACCGCACGCCTGATCGAAAAACAGATCCCCTCCTCGGTGGTGTACCGCGACGGCAAGCCAGTGGTGTTGCTGGGCCCATACCCCGACAAACCCACTGCCGAAGCCAGCAAGAACGACGTGATGGCCCGCCTGGGTACCGACTCGGTGGTCATCCAGCACGGCGCCGAACGCTAGCCACCGCGCGCCCGCGCCTTTTACACTCGCGGCTTGTCTTCAAGGATGAGCCGTCATGAGTGAGTCACCTCCCACCATTACCCTGCAGCGTTGCGGGGAACAGCACATCGATGGGCTGACCGCCCTGTACAACCATCCGCAGGTAGCACGCCAGGTGCTGCAGATGCCGTATCAAAGCGCCGACCTGTGGCGCAAGCGCATCGCCACCGACAACGAACGAATGGTGTTTCTGGTGGCCCTACATCAAGGTGAGGTGATCGGCAGTTGCTCGCTGGAGCAGGCCCTGCGTGTGCGTCGCAGCCACTGCGGTGGCGTTGGCATGGGGGTCGCCCCGGCCTGGCAAGGGCAGGGCGTGGGCAGTCGTCTGTTGGCCGCGGTGCTGGAGGTGGCAGACAACTGGATGGGCCTGCAGCGTGTCGAACTCACCGTGTACGCCGACAACCAGCCGGCGTTGGCGTTGTATCGACGCCACGGCTTCGAGGTTGAAGGGCATTTGCGCGACTATGCTTTGCGTGACGGTGTGTTGACCGACGCCTGCAGCATGGCGCGTCTGCGACGACGCGAGGGTTGAGAGGAGGGAGGCTTATGTCCACGCTGGAGCGAGCCATTGCGGTTGCCGCCAGGGCCCACGAGGGGCAGCAGGACAAAGGGGGGACGGCGTACATTCTGCACCCCTTGCGGGTCATGCTGCGGGTACAGACCACCGAGCAACGTATTGTCGCCGTGCTGCACGACGTGCTTGAAGACACCAGCATGAGCCTGGCGGACCTGGCCCGTGAGGGCTTCGCGCTCAAGATTCTGGCGGCAGTGCAGGCGCTGAGCCGACGCGATGACGAAAGCTATGAAGCCTTTGTCGCGCGCCTGGGCGGCGACCCCCTGGCGCGGGTGGTCAAGCTGGCCGACCTGGCCGACAACAGCGACCTCTCGCGCATCGCCATGCCCGGCCCGGAAGACCTGGCCCGCCTGCAACGCTATCAGCAGGCCAGCGCCTACCTTCAGGCGCTGGCCTGAGCGCTGGCCGCGCCAATCACGGCGGCCAGGCGCTGCATCGCCGCGTTGATGGCCTGGTCAGTGAACCCACCCAGGCCCAGGAGCAATCCGGGCTTGCCCTGCGCGCCGGCATACATGGGCGATACGGCCCGTACCACCACACCGGCTGCAGCGGCCTTGATCGCTACCTGCTTGTCATCGATACCCGCTGCCAGCCACAGCACCAGGTGCATGCCCTGATCAGTCGGCTGTAGCCACGCCAGCTGCGGCGCCAGCCAGCGCGCCACGGCCTCGTTCACCTGCCGATGGATCGTCGCATACACCCCGCGGATACGGCGGATATGCCGGTCCAGATGCCCTTCGTTGATAAACGCTGCCAGCACCTGCTGGTCGGCATTGGCCGGGTGGCGATCGATCAGCACGCGCGCGCCGCAAAAAGCCTCCACCAGGTCGTGCGGCACGATCGCGTAGCCCAGGCGCAGGGACGGGAACAGGATCTTGCTGAAGGTGCCCAGGTAGATCACCCGCTGTGGGTCCAGCCCCTGCAGCGACGGGAACGGGTGGCCGGCATAGCGCAGTTCGCCATCGTAGTCGTCTTCCACGACCCAGGCATCCTGGGTTCGGGCCCAGGCCAGCAAGGCCTCGCGCCGGCGCATGCTCATCGGCATGCCCAGCGGGTACTGGTGCGACGAGGTGACGAAGGCTGCGCGGGCGTGCGCGCAGGTGGCGGTGCCGTGCTCCACCACCAGCCCCTCGGCGTCCACCGGTACACGCACCATCTGCCCGCTGTGCCCGGCACTTTCGAGGATGGCGGTGATGCCGCGGTAGGCCGGGTCTTCGACCCAGGCAAAGTCCCCCACGTCGAGTAGTACCTGGCACGCCAGGTACAGGCCCTGCTGGGTGCCGGAGGTGATGATCACCTGGCTGGCCTCGCAGCGTACCGAGCGGGACTTGCGTACGTAGTCGGCAACGGCTTCGCGCAGTTCGATCGCGCCCATGGGGTCGCCGTAGCCGGTGGGGGCGCCTGGGCCACGGGCGCGAATGCGGTTGCCCAGGCGGCGCCAGATATCATCCGGTGCGGCCTTGCCCAGTGGCACCGACACGGCAAACGGTACCTGCGGCACGGCGCCGAAGTGCCGTGCCACCTGGGCAAATCGCTCGATGCGCGCAGAGGCCGCGGTCGGCCTGGGCAGGGCCGGAACGTGTGCCGCGGCGGGTTGTTCAAGGCTGTGCGCTACCCGCGTGCCTGCGCGCCCGCGCGACTCCAGAAAACCTTCTGCCGTGAGTTGCTCGAACGCCTCGATGGCCGTGCCCCGCGCAATCATCAGCGACTTTGCCAGCACTCGGGTCGAGGGCAGTGCCTCGCCGGGCTTGAGATCACCGCGTCGGATCGCTGCACGCAACGCCTGGGCCAGCTGGCGCCCGAGCTGGCCACTGCTGCGGTCCAGCGTGCCCAGCGACGGAATGTCCACTACATTGGCCTTGCGCGCCATCGATTCTGGTCCGGTGATTATGTTGGATAGTGGCTCTATACCATGGGCCAATTGCACAACACAATCGGCCTTCGCTCTTCTGCACGATGGATGGACAAGCCATGTATGTTCCCGAGTCTTTCAACGAATCTCGCCCCCAAGTGCTGCATGAACTGATCATGCAAAACCCGCTCGGTGTGCTGGTCAGCCACGGCGAGGGCGGGCTGGATGCCAACCACCTGCCGTTCCACCTCAAGCCGGCCGAGGGTGCGCACGGCGTGCTGCAGGCCCACGTGTCGCGGGCCAACCCGGTGTGGCGCGAACTCAACAACGGTGATGAGGTGCTGGTGGTGTTTCGCGGGGCCGAGGCCTACATCTCGCCCAACTGGTACCCCAGCAAGCACGAGACCCACCAGCAGGTGCCCACCTGGAACTACCAGGTGGTGCACGCCCATGGCCGGGTCACCCTGCATGACGACGAGCGCTATGTGCGTGGCCTGGTGGCGCTGCTCACGCGTACCCACGAAGCGTCCCAGCCGCAGCCGTGGAAAATGACCGATGCGCCCAAGGACTACATGAGCGACATGCTCAAGGCCATCGTCGGCGTGGAAATCGAAATCACCCGGTTGGTCGGCAAGTTCAAACTGGGCCAGAACAAGGCGGCGCGGGACATACACGGCGCGGCGCAAGGGCTGCTGACGGTTGGCAATGCGGCGATGAGCGACGCCATGCTGAAGAAGGTGGACGTAGGCATCTAACCAGGGGGTTGCCAGGCAAATCGACTTTTCCTACGCAGTCAGCCAGAATCGGTTGGCTCGGCTGGGCAATGGCATTTTGACTGTATCGGTCGAGTGAATCAGCGTTGTACCGGCCCGACTTTCCACTGCCCAGACGAAAAGACATGAACCAAGATGAGTGGTTGTCGCGCAACGCTGCGCAGTTCGGCAGCGAGTTCGAACGACTGTTTGCCCTGCAGGTGCTCAGCCTTGTCGCCGAGATCCGTTACGAGTCGTTGAGCCTGCAGTTCCCCTTCAAGGACGTGGATGGCAAGCAACGCTATTGCGACTTTGTCATCAGCGAAGAGGGCGGTGTGCGCATTGCCATCGAAATCGATGGTTACGACAAGCGCGGTGACGGCACAGGCATGTCGCACGACGACTTCATCGATTGGCAGCGTCGCCAGGCTGCGCTGACGTCGCAAGGCTGGCGGGTATTGCGGTTTGCCAATCGTGATGTCAGGGACGAGCCGGCACGCTGCGCTGGCCATATCCGCGCGCTGCTCGAAGAGGAGCGTAAAAAAGCCCATAGCCTGTTGTCGCACACACGCCAGCATGCGGGTGCACAGCAATTGGCTGCGGTGCAGGGCAGTCAGATCAAAGGGCTCAACAAGGAGGTTTCGGTCATGAAGTACACGATCATGTCATTCACTGCGCTGATCGCGGTACTGATCGTCGTGTTTGCGTTCAAGGGCAATGAATCGAGCGCTGGCCCGGTGCTGGCCAGCTCGGCCGTGGCAGCGCCTGCTGCGCCAGCGGCGTTGCAAGGCGCCACCTGCGACAACCCGCTGGATTGGCGCGAGGCCGCGCGCCATGTCGGCCAGAGCGCCGCCGTGGTGGGGCCGATCATCAAGGTGACCTACAAGCCAACCGCCAAGGGCCAGCCGACCTGGATCGACCTCGGTGCTGGCTTCCCGAGCACGCAACGGCTGGGGTTGGTGGTGTGGGGCGAGCATCGCGCAGCATTCGCGCCGTTGCTGTCGCAGCCGTTGGAGGGGCGCAATGTGTGCGTGATCGGGCGCATCGAGCAGTACAAGGGTGTGCCGCGTATCGAACTGAAGAGTAGCGGCCAGCTTCAACTGCTCAACTGACCCTCGGGTGCAGCCTTTGCGCAAGGCTGCACGGGTATGCGCTCAACCAGCGTTCTGGCAGTTCAGCGCAATGCTGTAGCCGTCTGCCTTGGCCGCCGATTCGTCGTTGAACTCGACCCGGTTCTTTTCCGCAATGGCGTTGTACGACGGGCAGTCCGGGCGATGGTAGCGCTTGGAGCCGCGATGCCCTCGCACGTGCGTGGTGGCGGCGACGGTTGCGGATTTGGCAGGGGTGGCCGCGGTGGGGCTGGCTGGCGAAGCGGTGCTTGCAGTTGCCGTACCTTTGCCATGCCCCAGTTCGGCGCGAAGGAACACCGGCGCGTGATCGGAAATGTTTGCCCGGCCCTGTTGGTGCGTTATACCCAGATGCTTGGGGTATTCGTACACGCCAACGCTGTTGACCTTCATCGACGAAGCCTTGCTGACAAATATGTTGTCGTACAGGTTGGCGAACTTGCCGTCGGTTGTAGAGAGCGTGCTGGCGCCTTTGGCCAGCAGCGGCTTGGCGCTTGCATTGAGCGGCGCCCAGGCGGGCGACGAAGGCGGCATGTTGAAGTCGCCCATCAGCATGATGTGATTGTTGCCCGGGTAGACGTCCTTGAGCCAACCCCAGTAGCTCGACAGTGCCTCGATCTCTTCAAACCGGTCGGCAGGTTTCTTGCCGTACACGATATGCACCGTGGCGACGACGAAGTAGGCATTGTCGGTCAATGACTTGAAGCGTGCGGAATAAGGCTCGCGTGCAAAGATGTTCTTGCGGTCAATGTAGGACAAGGCACCGTCTTCGTAGGCGACCTTGCTATCTTTCCATACGAAACCATACATTTCCTTGTACGAAGAACGGCCCACTGCATCGGAAGCCATATAGCTCCAGTGCTCGCCGCTTTGGCGCGTGAGTTCCTTGGCCAGTTTGTCCAGGGCGGCTGCGTTCATCAGTTCCTGCACGGCCAGAAAGTCGACGTTCTTCGCGACTTTCGCGATGGCCTTGAAGTCCTTGTTGGGGCGCTCGCTCAGGTGTTCGAGGTTCCAGGTGCCAATACGCGTTTCAGCCAATGCCTGGCCACACAACAGCATCAGCAGCATCACTGCTGCTGCAAAATTCTTAAACATCGTTACGTCCAGTTTTTTACGGATAACGCCAATGCCCGCAGGCTGGCGGCAAGTCGGCGCAGGAGCGGTGTTGGCGTTTCAATCTTCTTTGGGCACAACCCAGAAAATCTGCACGCCGCCGTCATCCCGGTACGCCAGGGTGACGTTGTCGTTCTCGGCGATTTCTTCGAGCAGGGTTTCCCAGTCGGCAGGTGTCTCGTGCTCGAGGCGGAAGATCAGCGCCGCGCGGGACTTTTGTGCCGTGGGTGAGTTGATGATTTTCTGGATGCGAATGCCCAGCTGCTCATAGCTGCTGGCAGGCTTGGCGGCGGAGGAGGTGGCCACGGGGTCGGTTCCTTGTTTTGCTGTATGCGCATACAGTATTTTACTGTAAGGCTTTTCGCAACAGCTCGTCGGTGAAAGAACCCATGTGACCGCACACAGCGCAGACTGCTGCGCTGTGCAAAAAATAAAAGTGTCGAGGTTACAAGAGGTTAGGCCGCCCAGCCGAGGGCGGGCGGCCTGACCGGGGTACTGAACTCAGTATTCCCAGAAGATGCGCTGCAGCTCTTTGCTGTCCTGGGTCTTGGTCAGGGCGACCATGGCCAGGATGCGCGCTTTTTGCGGGTTGAGGTCGTGCGCCACTACCCAGTCGTTCTTGTCGTCAGGCTGCTCGGCATTACGCAGCACGAAACCACCCTGGTTGACGTGGGACGAACGAATGATCTGCACGCCGTTCTTGCGCAGCTCCTGCAGCGCCGGCACAACCCGCGACGACACCGAACCGTTGCCGGTACCCGCGTGGATGATGGCTTTGGCACCGGCCTGGCCCAGGGCCTTGTAGGCGGTGTCGCTGACGTTGCCGTAACCGTAGGCGATGTCTACGGCGGGCAGGCTGCTGATGGTCTTGATGTCGAATTCCGAGCCGCTGGTGTGGCGCTTGGCTGGCAGGCGGAACCAGTACGACTTGCCTTCCACGACCATGCCCATCGGGCCCCAGGCGCTCTTGAACGCTTCGGTCTTGATGTTGACCGACTTGCTCACGTCACGGCCCGACTGGATCTCGTCGTTCATGCTGACCAGCACGCCCTTGCCGCGCGACTGCTTGTCGCTGGCCACGGCCACGGCGTTGTACAGGTTGAGCATGCCATCGGCGGACATCGCGGTGCCCGGGCGCATCGAGCCCACCACCACGATCGGCTTGTCGGTCTTCTCGACCAGGTTGAGGAAGTAGGCGGTCTCTTCCAGGGTGTCGGTACCGTGGGTGATCACGATGCCGTCGACGTCCTTGCTGTCGGCCAGTTCCGCGACACGCTTGCCCAGTTGCAGCAGGTTGTCGTTGGTGATGCTTTCGGAGGCGATCTGCATGACCTGTTCGCCACGCACATTGGCCAGGTTGGCCAGTTCCGGTACCCCGGCGATCAGTTTGTCGACGCCCAGCTTGGCGGCCTGGTAGGTCGCGCTGTTGGCAGCACTGGCGCCGCGCCGGCAATGGTGCCACCGGTGGCGAGGATGACCACATTGGCCAGTTTCTGTTGGGTTTCGGCTTCCTTGGCGTTGACGCCTGCCGGGAACAACATGAACAGGGTAAGGGCGGCTGGAGCAAAGGAGTGAAGCGCAGCTTTCATCGTTGTTTTTCCCTATGAGTGAACTCGCTGTGTTGCATAGACAAGTTCAGCAGAAAGCGTACCAGTTATCGAATGAGCTGCTTTTTGACGTCAACTAATTGATTTTTATGGTTTTTATTGAGGTTTATAGCCTGCACCCACAGCGCCGGTGTATCGGAAAGCCGAATTTATTGCTGTAGGACTGTTCGGTTTTCCGAAGATTTTGAGGATAATTCCCGTCACTGTTGCGGCAAGGGATGACCGCAGGTTGATTTGACAAAACCCGGTGGCGTTTCCATAGTTGTTAGCCGCAAACGTTTGCGACCCGACAATAATCAATAAGATTCGGAGTGAACCCATGACGCTGCCCTTCGCTGGACGCCTGCTGGCCATTGCCATGCTTGCCACCTTCGCTACTGCCGTACCCTTCAGCCAGGCCCATGCCGACACGGCCAAGCCCAAAGTGGCGCTGGTAATGAAGTCGCTGGCCAACGAGTTCTTCCGGACCATGGAGGACGGCGCAAGGCCTACCAGCGAGACCACGCTGGCGAGTTCGACCTGGTATCCAACGGCATCAAGGACGAGTCCGACACCAGCAACCAGATCCGTATCGTCGAGCAGATGATCGTCTCCGGGGTCAATGCGCTGGTGATCGCCCCGGCCGACTCCAAGGCCCTGGTACCGGTAATCAAGAAGGCCATGGACGCTGGCATCACCGTGGTCAATATCGACAATCGCCTCGACCCGGGCGTGCTCAAGAGCAAGAACCTCAGCGTACCGTTTGTAGGCCCCGACAACCGCAAGGGCGCGCGCCTGGTGGGCGAATACCTGGCGACCCGGCTGAGTGAGGGCGACCAGGTTGGCATCATCGAGGGCGTGCCCACCACCACAAACGCCCAGCAACGTACCGCCGGCTTCAAGGACGCGATGGACGCGGCCAGGATTAAGGTCGTGTCCACACAGTCGGGCAACTGGGAAATCGACAAGGGCAACGCCGTTGCCTCGGCGATGCTCAATGAATACCCCGACCTCAAGGCGCTGCTGGCCGGCAACGACAGCATGGCGCTGGGCGCCGTGTCTGCGGTGCGCGCAGCAGGCAAGGTGGGCGCGGTGCAGGTGGTGGGCTACGACAATATCAAGGCTATCCAGCCGATGCTCAAGGACGGCCGCGTGCTGGCCACGGCCGACCAGTATGCTGCCAGGCAGGCGGTGTTCGGTATCGAGGCGGCCCTGCAGATGCTGAGCGGCAAGACGCCGAACGTGGATGCCGACAACGTCATCCAGACCCCGGTAGAACTGGTCAAACAGCCGTAGTCAGTTGACGGCGCCTGCCTGCGGGCGGGCGCCAGGAGAATGCGTTATGTCTGCGACTGCAGAGGTTGTGTTGTCGGTCAGTGCGATCGGCAAGACCTATGCCCAGCCTGTGCTTGGCGAAATCGAGTTGTCGTTGCTGCGCGGCGAAGTGCTGGCCCTGACTGGCGAGAACGGCGCTGGCAAGAGCACCCTGTCGAAGATCATCGGCGCCTCGAAGTGCCCACCACTGGCCAGATGCACTACCACGGCAAGCCCTATCAGCCGGCCAGCCGCACGGCGGCCGAGCGCCTGGGCGTACGCATGGTGATGCAGGAGCTGAACCTGCTGCCGACCTTGAGCGTGGCCGAGAACCTGTTCCTGGACAACCTGCCCAGCCGTGCCGGCTGGGTCAACCGCAAGCGCTGCGCCAGATGGCAACGGCGGCAATGGCGCAGGTGGGCCTTGAGGCCATCGACCCCGACACCCTGGTGGGCGAGCTGGGTATCGGGCATCAGCAGATGGTCGAGATTGCGCGCAACCTGATCGGTGACTGCCATGTACTGATTCTCGACGAGCCCACCGCGATGCTCACCGCCCGCGAAGTCGAGCTGCTGTTCAGTCAGATCGAGCGCCTGCAGCAGCGCGGCGTGTCGATCGTGTATATCTCCCATCGCCTCGAAGAGCTCAAGCGCATCGCCCAGCGCATCGCCGTGCTGCGCGATGGCAAGCTGGTGTGCGTGGAGCCGATGCAGCGCTACAGCAGCGAGCAACTGGTCAACCTGATGGTGGGGCGCGAGCTGGGCGAGCATATCGACCTGGGGCGCCGTACGATCGGCGCGCCCGTGCTGCGGGTCAAAGGCCTGGGCCGTGGCGACAAGGTGCAGGATGTCTCGTTCGAGGTACGCAGCGGTGAAATCTTCGGTATTTCCGGCCTGATCGGTGCTGGGCGCACTGAACTGTTGCGCCTGATCTATGGCGCCGACATGGCCGACAGCGGCAGCATCGAACTGGGCAACCCGCTGCGCCCGGTGCGCATCGACTCGCCGGTGGCCGCCGTACGCCACGGCGTGGCGCTGATCACCGAGGACCGCAAGGGCGAAGGCCTGCTGCTGTCGCAGTCGATCAGCGCCAACCTGGCGCTGGGCAACATGCCGGCCCTCTCCCGTGCGGGCCTGGTGGATGCCGGCGCCGAGCGGGCGTTGGCCGAGCGCCAGATCGAGGCCATGCGCATTCGCAGTGCCGGGCCCGAGCAGCCGGTGGGCGAGCTTTCCGGCGGCAACCAGCAGAAGGTGGTGATCGGCCGCTGGCTGGAGCGCGACTGCAGCGTGCTGCTGTTCGACGAGCCCACGCGCGGTATCGATGTGGGGGCCAAGTTCGACATCTATGGCCTGCTCGCCGAGCTGACCCGTCAGGGCAAGGCGCTGGTGGTGGTGTCCAGCGACCTGCGCGAACTGATGCTGATCTGCGATCGCATCGGCGTGCTGTCGGCCGGTCGCCTGATCGACACCTTCGAACGTGAGCACTGGAGCCAGGACCAGTTGTTGGCCGCTGCCTTTGCCGGCTACCAGAAACGTGATGCGCTGCTCCACGACGCAGCGCCCAGGAACCCCGTATGAAAACCTCCCCGATACACACCCCGACCAACGTGCCGGCCAAACGCGGCGCCACCTACCTCGGCCTGGGTACTTACCTGGGCCTGGCCGGTGCGCTGCTGGCGCTGGTGGTGCTGTTCTCGCTGTTGAGCAGCCACTTCCTGTCGTACGGCACCTTCAGTACCTTGGCCAACCAGATCCCCGACCTGATGGTGCTGGCGGTGGGCATGACCTTCGTGCTGATTATCGGCGGCATCGACCTGTCGGTGGGCTCGGTGCTGGCCCTGGCCGCCTCGGCGGTCAGCGTGGCGATCCTGGGCTGGGGCTGGAGCGTGCTGCCGGCCGCATTGCTGGGCATGGGCTGCGCGGCCCTGGCCGGGACCATCACCGGCTCGATCACCGTGGCCTGGCGCATCCCCTCGTTCATCGTGTCGCTGGGCGTGCTGGAAATGGCACGCGGCATGGCCTATCAGCTCACCGACTCGCGCACCGCGTACATCGGCGATGCATTCGCCTGGTTGTCCGAGCCGGTGGCGTTCGGCATCTCGCCGTCGTTCATCATTGCCTTGCTGGTGATTGTGCTGGCGCAACTGGTGTTGACCCGCACCGTGTTCGGCCGCTACCTGATCGGCATCGGCACCAACGAAGAGGCCGTGCGCCTGGCCGGCATCGACCCGCGCCCGTACAAGATACTGGTGTTCTCGCTGATGGGGTTGCTGGCGGGCCTGGCGGCGCTGTTCCAGATCTCGCGGCTGGAAGCGGCCGATCCCAACGCCGGCTCCGGGCTGGAGTTGCAGGTGATCGCCGCCGTGGTGATCGGCGGTACCAGTCTGATGGGCGGTCGCGGTTCGGTCATCAGTACCTTCTTCGGCGTGCTGATCATCTCGGTACTGGCCGCCGGGCTGGCGCAGATCGGTGCGTCCGAGCCGACCAAGCGCATTATCACCGGGGCGGTCATCGTGATCGCCGTGGTTCTCGACACCTACCGCAGCCGGCGTGCGCGCCGGCGGACCTGAACAATGGCAACCATCAAAGATGTAGCGGCGCTGGCGGGTATTTCCTATACCACCGTCTCCCATGTGCTGAACAAGACCCGCCCTGTGAGTGAACCGGTGCGGCGCAAGGTGGAGGCGGCCATCGCCGAACTGGACTATGTGCCCAGCGCCGTGGCGCGCTCGCTCAAGGCGCGCTGCACGGCCACCATCGGCCTGCTGGTGCCCAACAGCGTCAACCCGTACTTCGCCGAACTGGCGCGGGGTATCGAGGACGGCTGCGAGCGCAATGGCTACTGCGTGATCCTGTGCAACTCCGACGACGACCCGCGCAAACAGCGCAGCTACCTGCGCGTGTTGCTGGAAAAGCGCATCGACGGCCTGATCGTGGCCTCGGTGGGCGAGGATGCCGACTTGCTCGACAGCCTGGCCAGCGTGCGTACACCCATGGTCATCGTCGACCGGGCGCTGGACGGGGTCGAGGCTGACCTGGTGCGCATCGACCACGAGCAGGGCGCTTACCTGGCGACCCGGCACTTGCTGGCGCTAGGGCACGAGGACATCGCCTGCATCAATGGCCCGGCACACACCAGCGTGGCCAAGATGCGCCTGGCCGGTTTTCGGCGGGCCCTGCAGCAGGCCGGCGTCACGCTGCGTGAGGGGCGCGTGGTCGAAAGCGACTTCACCAGCCTGGGCGGCTATGGCGCGGCCGCGCAGCTGCTGGCCCATGACCGGCCAACGGCGATCTTTGCCGCCAATGACATGATCGGCATGGGCGTGCTGCGCGCGGCCGCCGAGCGCAATATCGGCGTGCCGAGCGAGCTGTCGGTCATTGGTTTCGATGATATCCAGATGAGCCAGTACGTGTACCCCGCGCTCACCACGGTCGGGCAGTCGATCCGTGAATTGGGCGAAATGGCGTCCGAGCTGTTGCTGCGGCGCATCGGCGAACCGGCGCGCAGTGGCGTGGAGCAACGCATCGTCGCGCCGAACATCGTGTTGCGCGAGTCGACCGGGCCACGGCCCGACCTTTTCAATGATTACCGCTAGGACCCAGATGGCCATGCAAGCGAATGTAGTAGTGGTAGGCAGCCTGAACATGGACCTGGTGACCCGCGCCGAGCGTCTGCCGGTGGCGGGTGAAACCCTGGCCGGCGAGTCGTTCGGCACGGTGCCGGGCGGCAAGGGTGCCAACCAGGCGGTGGCCGCCGCGCGGTTGGGCGCACAGGTGGCGATGATCGGTTGCGTGGGGCAGGACGCCTACGGCGACCAGTTGCGCCAGGCGTTGCTGGGCGAGGGCATCGACTGCCAGGGTGTCGACACCGCGGCGGGCGTCAGCAGCGGTGTGGCGCTGATCGTGGTGGACGCCAGCAGCCAGAACGCCATCGTGATCGTGGCGGGCGGCAATGGCCAGTTGCTGCCGGCATCGGTGCAGCGTTTCGATGCGCTGCTGCAGGCCGCCAAGGTGATCATCTGTCAGCTTGAGGTGCCGCAGGCTACCGTGGCGTACACCCTGGCCCGTGGCCGGGCGCTGGGCAAGACTGTGATCCTCAACCCGGCACCCGCCAGCGGGCCATTGCCGGCTGACTGGTTTGCCGCCATCGACTACCTGGTCCCCAACGAGAGCGAGGCCAGTGCCCTGACCGGGCTGCCGGTCAACGACCTGCACAGTGCACAGGCGGCAGCCACCCGCTTGCTGGCGATGGGCGTGGGCAAGGTGATCGTCACCCTTGGGGCGCAGGGCGCGCTGTTTGCTGATGGCCAGGGCTATCGGCATTTTCCTGCGGCGGTGGTACAGCCGCTGGACACCACGCAGCCGGTGACACCTTTGTCGGCGGGTTTGCCGCCGCGTTGGCGCAGGGCAAGCCGGAGGACGAGGCGATCGCATTCGGTCAGCAAGCTGCCGCATTGTCGGTCACGCGGGCCGGCGCGCAACCGTCGATTCCTCACTTGAACGAACTGCAAGGGCTGGCCCCATGAAGAAAACCCCACTGCTCAACATTGCCCTGTCGCGCCTGGTGGCCTCGCTGGGCCACGGTGATGTACTGCTGATCGGCGATGCCGGTTTGCCGGTGCCGGCTGGCGTGGAGTTGATCGACCTGGCGCTGACCCCCGGTATCCCGGATTTTGTCAGTACCTTGCGTACCGTGTTGGCGGAGATGCAGGTCGAGAGCCATGTGTTGGCCGAGGAAACACTGCAGCATAACCCGCCGGCGCTGGCGCACATCGAGCAGATGAACGCGCGCGGCGAGCTGGGCGCACGACACCTGATGAGCCACGCGGCGTTCAAGCAGCTCAGTGCGCAGGCCAAAGCCATCGTGCGCACGGGCGAATGCCAGCCCTACACCAACATCGCGCTGGTGGCGGGTGTGACCTTTTGAACCTTCCCCCCTTGAGCACAAGGAGTGCCCGATGCCTGAACTTGCCCATAAAGCCAAACGTCTGCTGCGAGGTGTATTGCTGATGTCAGCCCTGTCGAGCACGGCCGCCCTGGCGGCGCCCCGCGACCTGATCATCGACACCGACCCGGGGGCCGATGACGTGGTGGCGCTGTTGTTCGCCCTGGCATCGCCTGAAGCGCTCAATGTACGCGCCATCACCACGGTGGCCGGTAATGTGCGCCTGGACAAGACCTCGCGCAACGCACGGCTGGCCCGTGAGTGGGCCGGGCGCGAAGAGGTGCCGGTGTATGCCGGCGCGCCGACGCCGCTGGTGCGCACGCCGATCTATGCCGAGAACATCCATGGCGAGGAGGGCTTGCCTGGGGTGGCTGTGCACGAACCGAAAAAAGGCCTGGAGCAGGGCGGGGCGGTGCAGTACCTGATCGATACCTTGAGCACTGCCGAGCCGCACAGCGTCACCCTGGCCATGCTCGGCCCGCAGACCAACCTGGCGTTGGCACTGATCCAGGCGCCGCAGATCGTCACGGGCATCCGCGAAGTGGTGGTGATGGGTGGGGCGCACTTCAATGGCGGCAATATCACCCCGGTGGCGGAGTTCAACCTGTATGCCGATCCGCAGGCGGCCGAGGTAGTGCTGCGCAGCGGGGTCAAGCTGACCTACCTGCCGCTGGATGTGACGCACAAGGTGCTGACCAGCGAGGCGCGGCTGAAGCAGATTCGTGGCGTGAACAACCACGCGAGCAAGCTGGTGGGTGACATTCTGGATGCCTATGTCAAAGCCGACATGCAGCACTACGGCTTGCCGGGTGGCCCGGTGCATGATGCCAGCGTGATTGCCTACCTGCTCAAGCCGAGCTGTTCAGTGGGCGGCAGATTTACATGAGTGTGGACAGCCGCGAAGGCCCGACCTTTGGTCAGACCGTCGCCGACTGGTATGGCACGCTCAAGCAGCCGGCCAATGTGAGGTGGATCGACAGCGGTGATGCGCAGGGCTTTTTCGACCTGCTCAGCGCGCGTCTTGCTCGGTTGCAGTAGCGCTGCTCAGCTCGGCCTCGGCGGCGGGCCAGTAGCGTTCGAACACCTGGTCGACGAAGGTGCGGGCGGCTTCGTGGCCGAGGTCCTGCACCAGCAGGTCGGCGGCGATGATGAACAGCTCCTCGGTGGTGCCTGGGCTGTAGGAGCGGTGGCCGTCAGGCCAGGTAACCTTGATGTCGGTGTCCAGGGTAGGGCTTTTCATGGGGGTCTCGATCGAAAGTGCACGTGCTTTTCAGTACAGATGCCGGGCCCTGGCGTCTGCAGCGGGGGGCATGATTGCGCTCCGCCAACAGGTGCAAGTTAACCATGTCCGCGAAGGGCTGGCACTGCTACTTAGGCATAAGCAGTGGGGGGAGGTAAACCAAAGGGTGATTGATGCTCGGGTTTGTGGATAGCGGGTGATGGCCCCTTCGCTGGCGAGCCAGCTCCCACAGGTTCTTGCAGCGCTCACCAAACCTTGTGGGAGCTGGCT
>NZ_JAAHBU010000100.1 GCF_010671725.1 Pseudomonas brassicae
ACACCGGCTCAGCGCTTGCCGCTGCGCACCATATCGAGGAAGGCCGGCATCTGCGCCTCCTTGTCTGCCAGAATCTTCTGCACATTCGGATTGTTCCTGAACTGCTCCAGCAGCGCCCTGGCCTGCGGGAAGTCTTCGAGCAGGTCCAGATCGTGCACTTTCTTGCCCACCGCCCAGGCCAGGTCGACGCTGAAGCAGAAGAACAGGTCGGCCATGCTCAGGCTGTCACCCGCCACATAGGGGCTGAACCTGCCGTTGCGCTTGAGGGTTTCGATGCCGGCGATCAACTCGTCGCGGGCCTTGGCCTTGATCGCGTCCGGCACCTGCATGCCGAAGAACGACTGCGGGTAGCAGGCGCGTGCCGGCAGCTCGATGTACAGCTCGATTTCCTTGGCCAGCTCACGCACCTTGGCGCGGGCGAACGGGTCCTTGGGCAGCAGCGCCTTACCAGGCTGGGTCTGTTCGATGTAGTCGATGATCAGGTCGGTCTCGCTCAGGAAACCCTGCTCGGTTTCCAGCACCGGCACCTTGCCTCGCGGGCTGACCTTGAGCGCTTCGGGCTTCTGGCCGCCAAAGAACAGCACCTCCTCGAAGGGCAAGCCTTTCTCCAGCAACGCCAGTTTGGCCATGTTGTAGTAGTTGCTGACTGCAAAACCATGAAGCTTGAGCATGAAACTGCCTCCAGGCCGATAGGGGTTGGCCGGGCAGTTATAGACCGAACCCCCGGCACTGACCAGCATCATGCTGCGTGTCGATAGCGCGGCATTGATGCTTGCCCCATGGCAAACTGGGGGCCCATTCCAAGGAGAGCGCCCATGAGCGAGCCCACCGACATCGACAATGATGAAGAAGAATTCGCCGAATCGACGCTGACCCAGGCCATCGAGAACCAGATCGAAAGCGACAACCCGCCGGCGGCCAAGGCCACCTTCAACAAGCTGACCCTGGTAGGCTACGAGCGCGAGGATATCCTCAATCTCATGGCTCACGTGCTGGCCTGCGAAATCGATGCGATGCTCGAAGACGACCGTGCCTTCGACACCGAGTGGTACGAGACGGCCCTGCGTGCGCTGCCTGAATTGCCCCCCGAAAAGAACTGAGACAACAACCGTCGAGCGTGGCTACACTGCAATTCCATGTACCCCCTGCGGGGTGCTGCCGTCCAATTCAGGAAAGTCCGGAGTACCTATGTCGTTTACCCCCGAGCTGATTGCCGAACTGGAAATACTTGCGCTGTTCAACCTGGACAGTACTCAGGAGGGCCTCAAGGTCCACGCCACTGCAGCCCCCGAGGCGATTGCCGCCGCCGGGCGCCTGTTCGACAAGGAACTGATTGATCAGAGAGATGGCGGCTACCTGACCCCGCTGGGCCGCGATGCGGCGCAGAACGTGCAGCAACTGCTGACGATCCTGACCACGGTGGCCGAGCCGGCCTGAGACCTTCTTTGCCCCATTCGCTGGCAGCTGGCTTGCCAGCGAATGGCTGCAGCACGGCACTCAGCCTGTGCGCTGACAAAATGGCGCCAGAAATCAAATAGATTTCAGCCCCTCGCCCTACAGCGGCTAAACTCGCCATTGCTCCCGTGATGGCCAGTCAGAGCCCGCAATGAACCACCCCCACGAAATTCGACCCGACCTCGACCAAGGCATCGACCGCAAGGTGCTCAGCCAGCTGCGCAAGCGTTTTCTGGCGATCAACCAGGGTCGGCTGGCGCGGGCCATGGAGGGCCTTTCGAGCCGCCAGCAGCAGGTGCTCAACCTGCTGGCGCTGTTCTTTCACGTCAATCATCCGCTGTTGCCCGGCTACGTCTCGGGCAACACCCCGGCCGGTATCTCGCGCTACGAGCCAGACGCCGAAGCCCTGGCCGAAGCCCAGCGCCTGACCCGTTCGTTCAGTTACCGCAAGCGCCACGGCGAACCACCTCGCCCGCTGCTGGGGCTGTACCTGATGGGCAGCCTGGGCACCCTGGCCCAGGCCGATGAAAGCGACATGGATGTATGGCTGTGCCACGCCCCGGGGCTGAGTGACAGCGAGCTGGCCGAACTGCGCAAGAAATGCCTGCTGCTGGAGATCTGGGCCGCGTCACAGGGCGCCGAGCTGCACCTGTTCCTGATCGAACCCGAGCGCTTTGTCACCGGCGAGCGCAACGCCACGCTCAGCTCCGACGACTGCGGCACCACCCAGCACTACCTGCTGCTGGACGAGTTCTATCGCACCGCCCTGTGGCTGGCCGGGCGCACGCCGCTGTGGTGGCTGGTGCCGGTCTACGAGGAAGGCAGCTACGCGCGCTACACCCAGACCCTGTTGTCCAAGCGTTTCATCCGCGCCGACGAGAACCTCGACCTGGGCCACCTGGCGCACATCCCGCCCGGCGAGTTCGTCGGGGCCGGCCTGTGGCAACTGTTCAAGGGTATCGAGTCGCCCTACAAGTCGCTGCTCAAGCTGCTGCTGACCGAGGTCTATGCCAGCGAACATCCGCATGTCCAATGCCTGAGCCTGCAGTTCAAGCAGGCGGTGTTTGCCAACCGCACCGACCTCGACGAACTCGACCCGTACATGCTGGTGTACCGGCGTATCGAGCAGTACCTGCAACACCGCGGCGAAGCCCAGCGCCTGGAGCTGGTGCGGCGCAGCCTGTACCTGAAGGTGAACAAGAAGATCAGCCTGCTGGCGCGCCAGCGCAGCAACGGCTGGCAGCGCGACCTGCTCGAACGCCTGACCCGCGAATGGGGCTGGGACGAACGCCAGTTGATGCTGCTCGACAGCCGCAGCCAGTGGAAGGTTCGCCAGGTCGAAGCCGAGCGACGTATCCTGGTCGCCGAACTCAACCACAGTTACCGCTTTCTCGGCCAGTTCGCGCGCAACCCGCACGCCGCCAGCCGTCTCGATCAGCGCGACCTCAACGTGCTTGGCCGGCGGCTGTATGCCGCGTTCGAACGGCGCGCCGGCAAGGTCGAGTTCATCAACCCGGGCATTGCCCCGGACCTCGCCGAAGACACCGTCACGCTGGTACAGGCACCCAACCGCCAGGAGCCCGGGCAGTCTCACTGGAGCCTGTACAGCGGTAACCTGGCCGCGCATGAGTGGGAACAGTTCGTGCCGCTCAAGCGCTACCGCGAGCTGCTCGAACTGCTGGCCTGGGCGCACCGCAACGGGGTGATCGACGGCAGCACGCGCGTGGCCCTGAACCCCGGCAGCAGCGACCTGAGCGAGTATGAGCTGTTCAACCTGCTGGGCAGCCTGCAGCAGAGCGTGGCCCTGCCGTTTGCCGAAGTCAGCGAGGCGCGCCTGCTGCAACCTGCCGTGGCAGATCAGGTCCTGTTGCTGGTGAACGTGGGTATCGACCCGCTGCAGCATCACCGCGACCTGAACATCCTGATGACCACCGAGCGCACCGACTCGCTCAGCTACGCCGGGGTGCGCGAAAACCTGGTACTGACCCTGGACCAGGTCACCCTCAACAGCTGGAACGAAGTGCAGGTGCACCGCTACGACGGTGAGCACGCGCTGCTGCGCAGCCTGCGCGACTACCTCAATACCCTCGGCACCCGGGGCCACCTGCCGACCCTGCGCGTGCGCTGCTTCTGCCACAACCGTGCACAGGCCATCGCGCAGCGGGTCGAAGCGGTCTTCGCCACCGCACAAGGGTTGCTGGCCGAGGGCCTGGGGCATCGCTACCTGATACAGGTGCAGGACCACACGCACGCGCTGGAGCTGCACCAGGGCGCGGTCAACCTGGTCAGCCTGGACAGCCAGACAGCCCTGTTCGCCTACCTGGGCGAAGAGCGTGCCGAGTACAGCCCGCTGCACCTGGACGCCAACGTGCTGGAAGACCATGACCTGGCGCTGGTGCTGCCCGAGGGCCAGCCACAGTGCCTGCAGCTGTTCTACCGGGTGCAGGACAGTTGGGCCGACGTATACATCCTCGATGAGTTCAACGCGCTGTGGCAGCAGCGCCTGCCGTATCACGACGACAGCAGCCTGCTGTTGCCGCTGCAGCGCTTTTTGCAGTCGGTGGTGTTCCGGCACAACGCGCGCCTGCCTTTCGAGGGCCTGCAGGCACAGGGTGCGCTGGACATCCTCTATTACCAGCTACTGCCGGGCGGCAGTGGCAAGGCGCGCCAGGTCGAGGCTCGGCAGGTGCCGGCGAGCACGCTCGACAACCCCGACTACCAGGTGCAGGCGATCATCCAGGCCGGCGTCAACGATGCCTTGCAGGTGACGCTGTACTGCAACCAGAAGGAGTTTTCCGAGCTTGAGCACGGCGACCAGCTGTATGCGGTGGTCGCCCGCGAGATCATCGGGCAGCGCCGTGAGGCCCAGCGCTACCGGTGCTACATCACCGACCTGGACCTCTCCGACCTGTTGGCCGAGGGCCAGGGCTCAAGCATCCTGTACCTGCGCTACAAGCAGGAGTTGGAGCAGGTGCTGAACCAGGCGCTGGCGTCGGCCTGATCAGAGGTCGTAATCGCCGGCCGCCTCGGGCTGGTATTCGACTTCGAGCAGCTTGAGCTTGAGGGTCTTGCCACCGGGGACGGGCCAGTCGATCTGCTCGCCCACCGACAGGCCGAGCAAGGCACTGCCGATCGGCGCCAGGATCGAGACCGTGCCTTCGGGGCCGGCATCCTTCGGGTATACCAGGGTCAGGTGGTAGTCCTTGCCGCTGACTTCATCGCGGCAATGCACGCGCGAGTTCATGGTCACGACACCCGCCGGAACCTCCTCGTGACCAACCACCTGTTCGGCGCGGTCGAGCTCGTCCTGCAGGGCGAGCACACCTGGCGAGTCCTGCGTCTTTTCATCGAGGCTGTCGATCAGACGCTCGAGACGCTGTACGTCCAATCGGGTGAGGATAAGGGAAGGCTTGGTGCTCATGATCCAGTCAGACTCCTTGTTCGTGGGCAAATGTGCTGGGCGCTATAAAGCAAAACCCCGCCCAAGGGCGGGGTTTTCAGATTTTTCGGCCAGGCCGATCAACCTCGACACTACCACAGCACCATAAATACACAAGGGGCTGACTGCCGGCGCCTAGCCGGCGGCCTGACGCCGCGCCTGGGCCTGGGCGCAGATCTCGCGGCGACGCTGGTCATCGGCCGCACGCCACTGGCGAATGTCCTCCACATGCCGAAAACAGCCCAGGCACACCTTGGCGTCGTCCAGCCGGCACAGGCTGATGCACGGCGACGGTACGGCGGGGCTGACATTGCTGTAGAGCGGCTTGGTCGGTTTGGCTGCGGTGCTCATCTCAGATCTCGTCGAAATCGAGTTTTTCCCCGGCCCGCTCCCAGACGATGCGCTCCAGCATCTCGCCCAGCAGCTCCTCGGTCTTTTCACAGGTCCACTTCTTGCTCTCTTCGTCATAGTCGAAGTGGAAACCACCGGACTTGTCGGCCAGCCACAACTGGCGCAACGGCTCCTGGCGACTGAAGATCAACTGGCTGCCGTTCTCGAACTTGATGGTCAGCACGCCTGCCGAGTTCTCCATGTCCAGGTCCAGGTCAGTCTCGTCGAACAGGTCTTCCAGCGCCTGTTGGGTCGCATCGACCAGGTCGTGAAAACGCGCTTCGGTCAAACTCATTGCAAGAACCTCGAAAAATGTCTGCACACACGCAAGCCGGGCAAGATACGAGCGCAGCGCCGCGAATGCAAAGGTTAACGCCCGCAGCCGATAGCGTGCAGCTGTGCCCGCCCGACGGCTGGACGGCTACATAGGCAAGGTGCCGGGCGCTCGGTATACTCGGGCGCAATACTGCTTAAATTCAAAGGATTTCGCCATGAAGCGCCTGATTTCCTCCCTCGCGGCGCTAGTCGCGATTGCCTGCCTCGTTTCCGCTTGCGGTCAGAAAGGCCCACTGTACCTGCCTGAAGACGGCAAAGACGGCACCAAGTCGCAATCGCACCAGCACTGATTAAGGGATCCCCATGGACGCTTTCAACTACCGCGACGGCGAGCTGTTCGCGGAAGGCGTGGCGCTGTCGGCGATCGCCGAACGCTTTGGCACGCCGACCTACGTGTACTCGCGCGCCCACATCGAAGCCCAGTACCGCAGCTACGCCGACGCCCTGCAGGGCGTATCGCACCTGGTGTGCTTTGCGGTAAAGGCCAACTCCAACCTGGGCGTGCTCAACGTACTGGCGCGCCTGGGTGCAGGGTTCGACATCGTCTCCGGCGGCGAGCTGGAACGTGTGCTGGCCGCCGGCGGGCGAGCCGACCGTGTGGTGTTCTCCGGCGTGGGCAAGACCCGCGAAGACATGCGTCGCGCCCTGGAAGTGGGCGTGCACTGCTTCAACGTCGAATCCACCGACGAGCTGGAGCGCCTGCAGGTGGTGGCCGCCGAAATGGGCGTACGCGCGCCGATCTCGCTGCGCGTCAACCCGGACGTCGACGCCGGCACCCACCCGTACATCTCCACCGGCCTCAAAGAGAACAAGTTCGGTATCGCCATTGCCGATGCCGAAGAAGTCTACGTGCGCGCCGCACAACTGCCGAACCTGGAAATCGTCGGGGTCGACTGCCACATCGGCTCGCAGCTGACCACCCTCGAACCCTTCATCGACGCCCTCGATCGCCTGCTGGGCCTGATCGACCGCCTCGGCGAATGCGGCATCTACCTGCGCCACCTGGACCTGGGCGGCGGTGTCGGCGTGCGCTACCGCGACGAACAGCCGCCGCTGGCCGGTGAATACATCAAGGCCATCCGCGAGCGCCTGGGCGAGCGCGACCTGGCGCTGGTGTTCGAGCCGGGCCGCTACATCGTGGCCAATGCCGGCGTGCTGCTGACCCGCGTGGAGTACCTCAAGCACACCGAGCACAAGGACTTCGCCATCGTCGACGCGGCGATGAACGACCTGATCCGCCCGGCGCTGTACCAGGCCTGGATGGACGTCACCGCAGTGCAGCCGCGTGACGGCGCGCCGCGCAGCTATGACGTGGTCGGCCCGATCTGCGAGACCGGCGACTTCCTCGCCAAGGACCGCGCGCTGAACCTGGCCGAAGGCGACCTGCTGGCGGTGCATTCCGCCGGTGCTTATGGCTTTGTCATGAGCTCGAACTACAACACCCGTGGTCGTTGCGCCGAAGTGCTGGTGGATGCCGACCAGGCCTTCGAAGTGCGCCGTCGCGAGACTGTGGCCGAGCTGTTTGCTGGCGAAAGCCTGCTGCCGGAGTGACCCCATGCTGCTGCGTTTTACCAAGATGCACGGCCTGGGCAACGACTTCATGGTCCTTGACCTGGTCAGCCAGCACGCGCACATCCTGCCCAAGCACGCCAAGCAATGGGGCGACCGGCACACCGGCATCGGTTTCGACCAACTGCTGATCGTCGAGGCACCGAGCAACCCGGAAGTGGATTTCCGCTACCGGATCTTCAACGCCGACGGTTCCGAGGTGGAACAGTGCGGCAACGGCGCGCGCTGCTTTGCGCGCTTCGTGCTGGACAAGCGCCTGACCGCCAAAAAACGTATCCGCGTCGAGACCAAGAGCGGCATCATCGAGCTGGATATCCGCAGCGACGGGCAGATCAGCGTCGACATGGGGCCGCCGCGCCTGGTGCCGGCCGAGATCCCGTTCGAGGCCCCGGCCCAGCGCTGAGCTACCCGCTGGAGGTGGACGGCCGCACAGTGCAGCTCGCCGCCGTGTCCATGGGCAACCCGCATGCGGTATTGCGCGTGGACGACATCAACAGCGCCCCGGTGCACGCCCTCGGCGCGCAGATCGAACATCACCCGCGCTTCCCGCAGCGGGTCAATGTGGGCTTCATCCAGGTCATCGACCGCCACCGTGCGCAACTGCGCGTGTGGGAACGCGGCGCCGGGGAAACCCAGGCCTGCGGTACCGGCGCCTGTGCTGCTGCAGTCGCCGCGATCAGCCAGGGCTGGATGGACTCGCCCCTGCTCATCGACCTGCCCGGCGGACGCCTGTCCATCGAGTGGGGCGGCCCGGGCAAGCCGGTACTGATGACAGGCCCGGCCGTACGCGTGTATGAAGGACAGGTTCGCCTATGAGTGAGTACCAGCCATGACCGATCAGCCCCAGACGCCCGCCCCAGAGCCCAGCGATGTTCACACCACGGACTCGACGCTCAGCGTCGGGGCCCAGGACGTGGCTGCGTACCTGCGTGCCAACCCGGCGTTCTTCGCCGACCAGGATGAACTGCTGCTTGAGCTGCACATCCCCCACCAGCGGGGTGACAGCGTGTCGCTGGTGGAGCGTCAGCTCAAGCTGCTGCGCGAGCGCAACATCGAGATGCGCCATCGCCTCTCGCACCTGATGGACGTGGCCCGCGACAACGACCGCTTGTTCGAGAAGACCCGCCGCCTGATCCTCGACCTGCTCGACGCCGACAGCCTGGAAGCGGTGGTCATGGCTGTCGAAGACAGCCTGCGCCAGGAATTCAAGGTGCCCTTCGTCAGCCTGATCTTGTTCGGCGACAGCGCCGCGCCCGTGGGCCGCTGGGTCAACCCGACCGAGGCGCAACAGGCCATTGGCGGCCTGCTGTGCGCGGGCAAGACGGTCAGCGGCAACCTGCGCGACCATGAGTTGGACTTCCTCTTCGGCGAAGCCCAGCGCAAGGAAGTCGGCTCCAGCGCCGTGGCGGCCCTCGACTACCAGGGCCTGCATGGCGTGCTCGCGATTGGCAGCCACGACCCGCAGCATTACAAGAGCACGGTCGGCACGTTGTTCCTCAGCTACATCGCCGAGGTGCTGGGGCGCGTTGTACCGCGCTTCACGCAGACCCTGCGCCCGGTACGCTGATGGAGCGCCAGCTGGACGCCTTCATCGCGCACCTGCGCAATGAACGCCAGGTGTCCGAGCACACCCAGTTGGCCTACCGGCGCGACCTGGCCAACGTGCTGGCTTACTGTGCCAAGACCGGCATAGTCAGCTGGAGCGCACTGCAGATCCAGCACCTGCGCCAGTTCGTCGCGCGCCAGCACCATGCCGGCCAGTCCGCGCGCAGCCTGGCGCGCATGCTGTCGGCGGTGCGTGGCCTGTACCGCTACCTCAACCGTGAAGGCCTGTGCGACCACGATCCGGCCAACGGCCTGGCAGCGCCCAGGGGCGAACGCCGGCTGCCCAAGACCCTCGACACCGACCGTGCCCTGCAACTGCTGGAAGGTGCGGTGGACGATGACTTCCTCGCGCGCCGCGACCAGGCCATGCTCGAACTGTTTTATTCCTCGGGCCTGCGCCTGTCGGAGCTGACCAGCCTGAACCTGGACCAGCTCGACCTGCCGGCCGGCCTGGTGCAGGTACACGGCAAGGGCAGCAAGACCCGCGTGCTGCCGGTGGGGCGCAAGGCGCGTGAGGCCCTCGAACAGTGGCTGGCGCTGCGCGGCATCAGCGCGCCGCAGGATGGTGCAGTGTTTGTCAGCCAACAAGGGCGGCGCCTGGGCCCGCGTGCGATCCAGCTGCGCGTGCAGGCAGCCGGCGCCCGCGAGCTGGGGCAGAACCTGCACCCGCACATGCTGCGACACTCTTTCGCCAGCCACCTGCTGGAATCGTCCCAGGACCTGCGTGCGGTACAGGAGATGCTCGGGCATGCCGACATCGCCACCACGCAGATCTACACTCACCTGGACTTCCAGCATTTGGCGGCCGTCTACGACAGCGCCCATCCGCGGGCCAAACGCAGCAAGGACAACGACGCATGAGCATCCAGCTGATCACCTTCGATCTGGACGATACGCTGTGGGATACCGCACCGGTCATTGTCAGTGCCGAGGCCGTGCTGCGCGACTGGCTGGCGGCCAATGCGCCGGACCTGGGCGCGGTGCCGGTCGAGCACCTGTACGCCATTCGCGAGCGCCTGGTGCAGGCCGAGCCCGGGCTCAGGCACCGTATCAGCGCACTGCGGCGCAAGGTGCTGTTCCATGCCATGAGCGACGTCGGCTACAGCGAGGCCAAGGCCCACACGCTGGCCAACGAAGGTTTTGAAGTGTTCCTGCAGGCGCGGCACCAGATCGACATCTTCCCCGAGGTGCAGCCGGTGCTGGAGATCCTGCGCCACCGCTACACCCTGGGGGTAGTCACCAATGGCAATGCCGACGTGCGTCGCCTGGGGCTGGCCGACTATTTCAAGTTTGCCCTGTGTGCCGAGGACCTGGGCATCGGCAAGCCCGACCCGCAGCCCTTCCTTGAGGCACTGCGCCAGGGGCAGGCCGACGCCGGCAATGCCGTGCACATCGGCGATCACCCGGGGGACGACATCGCCGGCGCCCAGCAGGCCGGCCTGCGTGCGATCTGGTTCAACCCGCAGGGCAAGGCGTGGGCGGGCGAAAAGCGCCCGGATGCAGAAATACAGCGCTTGTCGCAGTTGCCTGAGCTGCTGCACAGCTGGCGCTAGACCGCGGCGCAGCCTTCGCTGGCAAGCCAGCTCCCACAGGGTTTTGCAGTGCTCATAAATGCTGTGGGAGCTGGCTTGCCAGCGAAAGGGCCGGTACCGACAACCCATAACCGACACCCACAAAAAAGCCCGCAGCGACGGCGGGCTCTTCTGTTCAACGGCGCCACTCAGATAGGGCGGCTACCGTATTTGTTGTCCGGCTTCTTGGGCGGATCGGCGACCACGTTGGCCTCCACTTCCTGCACCTTGCCACCACGCGACAGGAACTCTTCCATCGCACGGGCGAGCGCATCACGCTCCTTCTGCTTGGCTTCCATGCTGGGCATGTCGTCAACCGACACTGCAGCCTTGGACTTGCCTTTGGCTACCGGTGCGGGACTGTCGTCACCGCCATCATCGGCAACGTCGTCAGCAGCTGCTTCAAGGCCTTCATCGGCTTCGTCATCGTCGCCTACTTCGAGGTCGTCGTTTTCCAGATCATCGTCGCTCATGTTCTACCTCATGACTTGCGAAAAGCAGATTAGTTATAGGCCAGCAGCGCCGCGTATGGCCACTGCCGGAACAATCCAGGGCCACGGGTGACCCGTGACCGGCAGCGCCCGCCAGAACGCCTGGCGAGCACCGTGCGAGCCCTTGTCGGGCTCGACTGAAATAAAGAGCGGCTGGCACGGTATCACCAGCTGACCCCGCCGTGAGCGGCCCGTTCAACGACAAGCCTAGCAAAGGGTGTCGAAGTGTGCGGACAGGTCATCAGCACCCCACGGCGCGCATTCTAGCGTGCTGTGGGAAAAAGCAAAGTGCCTAAACATCCTTGTGGGCTGTAAGTTTTATGCTTATCTGCACCGCCAGCGCCAAGGCACCGGAAAAGTGCCCGAAGAAACCGTTTGCGCCTGACCGAATGGACAAAATCCGGGCAAAAAAATGCCCGGCGTACCGGGCACCTTTTTTTCGAGGGTGTTACAGGTTGTAGCCACGCTCGTTGTGTTGTGCAAGGTCCAGACCGACCGACTCTTCCTCTTCGTTGACCCGCAGGCCCATCACCAGGTCCAGCACCTTGAGGATCACGTAGGTGACGATCGCGGTGTAGATCACCGTGAAGCCGACGCCCTTGGCCTGAATCCAGACTTGTGCGCCGATGTCTTCGACGGTCCCGAAGCCGCCCAGTGCAGGGGCTGCGAACACACCGGTGAGGATGGCGCCGACGATACCGCCGATGCCGTGTACGCCGAAGGCGTCCAGCGAGTCGTCGTAGCCCATCTTGCGCTTGAGGCTGGTGGCGCAGAAGAAGCAGATCACACCCGATGCCAGGCCGATCACCAGGGCGCCCATCGGGCCCACGGTACCGGCGGCCGGCGTAATGGCCACCAGGCCGGCAACCACACCCGAGGCGATGCCCAGTGCACTGGGCTTACCGTGGGTGATCCATTCGGCGAACATCCAGCCCAGGGCGGCGGCGGCGGTAGCGATCTGGGTCACCAGCATGGCCATGCCGGCGGTGCCGTTGGCGGCGGCGGCAGAACCGGCGTTGAAGCCGAACCAGCCGATCCACAGCATGGCCGCGCCCATCAGGGTGTAACCCAGGTTGTGCGGCGCCATCGGGGTGGTCGGGAAGCCTTTGCGCTTGCCCAGCACCAGGCACGCTACCAGGCCGGCGATACCGGCATTGATGTGCACCACGGTGCCGCCGGCAAAGTCCAGTACGCCCCAGTCCCACATCAGGCCACCGGCACCCGCCCAGACCATGTGGGCGATGGGGGCGTAGACCAGGGTGAACCACACGGCCATGAAGATCAGCATCGCGGAGAACTTCATGCGCTCGGCAAAGGCACCGACGATCAGGGCCGGGGTGATGATGGCGAAAGTCATCTGGAAGGTGATGAACACCGCCTCAGGGAACAGCGCCGTCAGGCTGTCGGGGGTGACGCCGGCCAGGAAGGCCTTGGAGAAACCACCGACGAACGAATTGAAGTTGACCACGCCCTCTTCCATACCGGTGGTATCGAAGGCCAGGCTGTAGCCGTAGACCATCCACAGAATGCTGATCAGGCCGGTGATCGCGAAACACTGCATCATCACCGAAAGCACGTTCTTGGAACGCACCATGCCGCCGTAGAACAGTGCCAGGCCCGGAATGGTCATGAACAGCACCAGCGCGGTGGCAGTCAGCATCCAGGCGGTGTCGCCGGAGTTGAGTACGGGGGCAGCTGCCTCCTCTGCCATGGCCAGGCCAGGCATTACGAGGGACAAAAGGGCTCCTAGCCCTGCGAACTGACGCAGAGTCATATTGTTTTCTCCTGGGGCGTTGGGTTTGGGGCGGCGTTACTTAAATCGCGTCGGTATCGGTTTCACCGGTACGGATGCGGATGGCCTGTTCCAGATTGACCACGAAAATCTTGCCGTCACCGATCTTGCCGGTGTTGGCCGCCTTGGTGATGGCCTCGATGACCCGGTCCAGGTCCTTGTCGTCGATGGCGACATCGATCTTCACCTTGGGCAGGAAATCGACTACGTATTCAGCGCCGCGATACAGCTCGGTGTGGCCTTTCTGCCGTCCGAAGCCTTTGACTTCCGTGACGGTAATGCCCTGCACGCCGATTTCCGACAGCGACTCGCGCACGTCGTCCAACTTGAATGGCTTGATGATGGCAGTGACTAGCTTCATGAAACTCTCTCCCGAATTGGTGGACTTGCCCCAGGAAAACAAACCCGACTCAAGTCTAAGCGCAGCGCCTGGCTTTGTAACGCGTCGTTGGCCTTTATCCCCAAGGCCCGACACCAGTGCATGGGTCACCAGGGTCTAAGCAGAAACCTTGCCATGTCTGCCAAAGCCATCATTTACAACGACTTGCGTGCAATACCAGGGATTGGCCAGTCGCCAGCAGGGGTTGCGTGCACACTAACGGTGCACAGCAAATTGTGGCGGTGCGCGAAAAGCGTGCGGGGCGAGGGCTGCCGGGGTGCGTGATACACTGGCGGCCTCTTTGGATTTACTGGACGGACCAACATGCTCGCGCCCAAAGCCTTTCTCGATGCCCTGAGCGACCAGGCCTCGCGCCTGTTCAGCGGTGACACCGCGCAGCCGCGCAGCGAACTGGAGAGCCAGTTCAAGGCGCTGTTGCAGAGTGGTTTCAGCAAGCTGGAACTGGTCAGCCGTGAAGAGTTCGACAGCCAGATGGTGGTGTTGGCGCGTACCCGTGCGCGGCTGGAGGCGCTGGAAGCCAAGGTCGAGGCAATGGAAGCGCGATTGAACCCGGTGGCTGCCGAGTAATCCCGCAGCCCGGTCTTACCGGCAAGCGCTATGACCTTACGTGACGATAAACGCCTCATCCTGGCCAAGCCGCGTGACCGTCATGACGCCGTTGATACGCCCAGCGTGGAGCATGCTTGCATGACCTTCGCTGCACAGGTCGGGCTGAATGTCGCGCCAACCACGCTCTACCGAGGGCACGCGATCAGCGCGCCTTTTCGTACCGCACATCCCCCTCATCCAACTGCGCCACCACCGCCCACCCCAGCCGCTGGTAGAAACCATTCGCGCGCACCGTGTCGCGGCCATCCGTTTCCAGCCAGATACGTGGGTGCCGGGCAAACAGTGCAGCTTCGGCTTCGAGCATCAGCCGACGCGCCAGCCCTTGCCCTTCGAAGGCGGGTGTGACGAACAGGGCAAACACACAGGCATCCTCCAGATCGACCATGGCAAACGCCACCGGCGTGTCATCGACTTCGGCCACCCACGCGCAGGGCGCCGCCGTTATCGCATCAGCCAGACGTGAGGGCGTGATCCCCATTTCCAGCATCTGTTCACGCGAAAGGTGGTTCTGGACGACACTGGTGCGGATCTGGAACAGCGCTTCGATGTCGCAAGTGGTGGCGAGGCGTATGCGCGCAGGCATGGCGGACTCCTGTCGGCTGTGCTTTTGTAGGCGCCGGCGTCGCCGGCAAAGGGTTGCACCGCAGTCCCGGCACAGGCGCCGCATTCTTCAGCAGCGGCGCCTGAAGCGTCAACCGCTGCAAAACCCCGACTCACTCTCCCCCCGACCCCAGCGCCGCGCTCCACTATCCTTGCCCCTGCCGCAGGACGCGGCGTCGTCTCGATCATGGAGTGTGCATGTCCCTCGCCCTTGTCCACAGCCGCGCCCAGGTCGGCGTACT
>NZ_JAAHBU010000101.1 GCF_010671725.1 Pseudomonas brassicae
CTTCTTTTTGGGCGTCACTGTTTCAACGACCTGGCCACGTAACGTGACCTGATACATTGACGTCATACGCTGCTGCCCGTCCAACAGCAGTGATTGAGGTGGCATAGATTTGGACGCGGAGGGTGCGCCCTCAATAAGGCGCGGCTTGAAATCCACGGATCCCCCTGTATCTAGGGTCATAAGAGCACCTACAGGAAAAGCCCGTGAAATCGAAGCTATGAGGCTTTTTATACGGTCTTCGTCCCAAACCCAGCTCCGCTGAAAATCTGGGAGTTGAAGAACACCTTGATGACTATCGGACAGAAGTTTCAACAGGTCGATAGGGTTGGTTTGAAATGTTGAACCCGCCATCGGGGCAATCCTTCGCGAACTGATGTAAGAAAGCCAGCATGCCTTTTTGGTTCGTATCCGCATAGCTCTTCTTGAGCCTGGGTGTATTCAAGATTTCTTTTAAGCGTTCATCGTCTCGCCCGGCCGTAGTGACAGGGCAATTCACCCCCCAGGGGTTTCAACCGACCATGACCCACCTCACTCACTGGTACGCCTGCTATCGAGGAATCAAAATTTCTTCGTCTAATAGGTCCACCACATCCGGTTTGAGAGGATCAATCCAGTCGGCTTTGGCGTGTCCCCAACGGAGCAGTTCGGTTTGCTCCGCCGACAGCTCGTGCCGCTCGGCGCTCTGTTCCAGCTCATTGAGGTACTCACGAATTGCCTGCGCCCGCTGCCAGTTCTGTGCATCACCTTCAAGTTTCGCTAGCCGCTGTTTTTTCAGCGTCTTGCCGGCGTTTGCGTTCCAACGCGATGTCGCGAACTCGCTGGCGCTCGGCGTCTTCAATGGCTTGACGTTCATTGCGGACTAAAAACTCCACCGCCCGGGTAGCCATTAACTCAACCAGTTTATTGAGCTGCAACTCCACAGACCGGCTGTCTGAGTCAACAATTTTCCCTCCGTAACCTTCACTTACCAGGACTTGCAGCCTACCGGATGGGGTGAACTGCCATTTCGCCCAATAGCTCCATTCCCCCTTGGCCTGGGCTGCTAGCTCCTTGGCTGTGGGTACATATGCGGAGCGCAGTGACGCTTCAAACAAACGTAAATGCAGGGCATGGCCAAACATCAGAATCTCAACGCGGTGCTGCCCTTGTTGAACGGTATATCCCCGCTTCTCGAAGGCTCTTAGCAGCGTGTCCGCTACCTTCAGTGCGCGACTCTGTAACGAGGGAGAAACCGAAATATTCAGCCCGTTGCCGCGCGTCTGCGGCATTCCGCGCTGATCAATGATCGGTCGCACCAATGCCTCGCGAGCAGCAGCCACCAACGGATGCCACACCTTGATGCGCTCCGGTACCACAATCTGATTTTCCGGCTGCTGCTCAAAGGTCAGCACGCGCTGAAGTCGGCTGTCAACGACTTCGGCGACCGGATCCTGAGCAGAGGGAGGTGCGGCAGTGCGATACAAATAACCGGGATGGCCGGTGTATTCGCACAGCTTGGGGCGGGTGGACACGCGCTTACCGGCCTTAACCTTGGCCCAATGACCACGCGGCGGCGTGGGGATTTGCAGGCGCGTGCAGAGCTTTTTCAGCCCCACGTCGGACAGGCCATAGCGGGGCGCTAACGCCTGCACTGGCTCGGACCAGACTTCCTCCAGCAGCTTCGCTCGGTCATAGAGTTCCACCATTTAACTCATCCTCGATTATGCGCAGTGCGGTTCGAATCCCCTGTTCCGCGTCCTAAAGCGCATCCAGTCCAACGATCGAGTCCCCCGGATCCCGCGCCAGCGCCCCATGCAACCTCGTGCAGCAGAAGGTGAGCACTGTATAGTGGTAAACCAAAGTGTTGATAAACAGACGTTGACAGTCAGGCATGGCTCACATACCGTGCAGACCATATCAACCGTTTACCAAACAGGACATAACCATGGTCGACGCCATCCAAGCCGCACTGAGCCAACTCACCACCGAGGGCGATCTGATCCACGGCACCGCCGCCTTGGTCGAGAGCATCAAAGCCCACACCCACCTGTCCTATAAAAAAATCGGCGACGCGGCCGGCGTGACCGAACAGGGCGTGCGCCGCTGGCGCGAAAACAACTCGGGCCAAGCGTCGCGGGTCCAAGCCCTGGTGAACTTTGCCCAGACCCTCCTCACTGCACCGGCAGGGGCTGCCGTGCGGCCCGCAGGCAACGCCGCCGATGCCTTGCGTGCGGTCACTCCGCTGGCAGTCCAGACCTGCATCAAAGAAGGACTGGAAGCACTGTTGGGCATCGGCCTCAGCACCTGCACTATCGTAAAGCTTGAGACTAACAACGGTAAAGTCACCATCGAGTTGGCGCTGGAATAATCCTCGACCCCACCAGCCCCTACTGTTCAATTGAAGGCGACGGCGATGGCGTCCTACCGCCCCGTAGAGCGCCTCACGTTACGCCCCTAAAAGGAATGCACCATGGCTCGTACCTTGCTGGATGTCCAACTCGCCCGCCTGCTGTACCCGCTGCTGATCGAACTCGCCACCGCTCGCCAAACCCTGACCTACAAACAACTGATCGAGCGCGCCCAGGGGCGCTACCCGGAAGATCAACGGGTGGCCAACCTGATTCCGGTGCGCATGGGGCGCATCCTGTGGGTGATCTACGACTTTGTGGTCGCGCGCGAACTGCCGCGTTTGACCCTGATCATCGTCAGCGCGGGGATCAGTACCCCGGCAGCGCCATGTGGCAGCACGATTGCCTCGCCGAACAACAACGCTGCTTTGCGTTCGATTGGTCCACGGTCGATCAGGCCTTTGACCTGTACGGCCAGCACAGTGAAAAAGCGGTCACGCCCCTGCGGCGTGTCCCCCGTGAGCAAGCGAAACAGCTGATGGCCGCCCACTACCACGATCCGGCGAATGTTTACCCGAGCGGCATTCGCGCTCTGCGCGAAGCCATTATCGAAAACATCATGAACGGCCTGTCGGTGGCGGAGGCGTTTGACATCGAAGCGCAGCTGCTGGCGCCGTCAGCGCACGCATAACCACACTGGTTCACCGTTTAACTAGCCGACCCAACGCTTGCTTACCCACTCTCAATAAGGAACTCTGCGATGAACTGTTTCCAGTGGAATATCGACACCCTCGCTTCGCTGGGTCGTATTTTTTTGCACGAGGTGAAGACGAAACTGCGATGCATTGACGGGGCAACCGTGCAATTCGGGAAAATGGGGCAGGGCATACACCCCAATTATCAAGTGTGTTTTCCCAATGGCACCGTGAACACCTATCGCGGAGCCAATCACACCCCCTTTTTGCCGCCTGGTGCTTTTAAGCCGGGACACATCTCCCAGCCGTTTTTCGTAGCGGACCTTCAGCGTGCCTTCGACGCCGCCGTCGCTGCCCGCTAGAGGAGCCAAACCGCTGCGCTGCCTCATCACGAGACTCCGCAGCGGTCGCTTTGTCCCCCTTCGTGGCAGGGGCCTAGGACGACCAACCAGGCACTCGCGCGCCGGCCGGGGTTTCTGCCATCAGCTCATCCAGTGTCAGCTGCTTGCGTACCGACCTGAGCACCAAGGTGTCTTGCTCGAACACGGCGCAGTGCATGGCTGAACCGGCCACCAGGTTGTTTTGCAACACAAACGCATTTGGCACGGTAAAAACCAGCGCCCCGTGCCAACGACGAAGAACAACTGTGCTCATGATTTAATCCTCAACTGGGGTGAACGCCGTCAGGCGCCATTCCATCCGATTCCTTCAGGTTCACTCGCCGCAACCACTCAAGGCGAGGCAGGCGCAACACGACATCACCGACTTCAGCTTAAAACCCCGTGCTCAATTTGCCCCACCAACGTGAGTAACGCCTGTCGCTCCACCTGAGTGCCGAGCATGTCGTTTGCGCAGCGGCCACCGAGGCCATACATCGGCTTGCCCATCCATGCCTGAGCTTGAGCCACATCGCCTTCAAATAGGGCGTAGACGCACGTGAGGACTCCAACCAATTGAAAGAGCTGATCACTTTCACCGGGCGTAAACCGTCCCGATTGACGTCGACGTCGCAGCGTTGAAGCGGGTATCGCCAGTCGCTCGCGTAGCTGCTTCGGCGTCAGCTGGAACTCATGGCCCACACGCTCAAGGATGCAGAAGGGGAAACCCGCTCGAATCAGGGTCAGCAGTGCATCACCTTGTGCAGGGATTCCCAAGCGTACCCAGCCTGCTTCCTCGGCACAGCCGTCTACGATCCAATAGCGCATGTTGACCCCCTGCCTGGATAGACCGCGTCAATGTAGGCAGTAACGCGAGCCGAGCCTCGCGGCCGTTTTGAACAAAGCGAGCAAATGCTCCAACGATTGTCGCCCGCCATGCGAGTGAAAGCTCACCACCAAAAAGCATTCGTGTTCACAGGTTTCGATTAGGTACCGGCGTGTGTACTCCACGACCTGAGTGATCGGCTCGGACAGGATCAAGGTCCCGTCGGGATAGGTAGGGCTTTTATACACCCGTCCGACCACGCAATAGCTGCTGATGTAAGCGTCCAGCACGTACCCCGTAATGAACGCTCCGGGGTAGTTCTCCAGCAGGGCGGTGAGCAGCAGGCTTTTTTTATGCGGCGTCAATTTACGCAACCCGTTCATGCTGTTCCCTGACCTGATGATCGACCTGTCACGGCGCGGCGCACTACCCTCAAGGCGGCTTCCCACCGCCGATCAGCCATACACGGCGATACTGGCGTGGGAGCGGCCTTGAACCGTCAATCCCTCGGCCCTCAATGACGGTGGCGAGCGGTCGGATGAAACCCCCTCTGCAAGATCTCGATAAACACGCCCAATGATCGACGGCCACCCGCTGCGGCAAAACTGGCAATCACATAACGGCTGCCACTTTCCGTTTCACAAATCCAATGGCGTCGGCATTCTTCGAGGCGGAAAATATCGGAGGTGCGAATGGTATGCCCATCTTGAAACCAGCCATCGGCCCTCGCTCTGACATGACCGTATACCTGCCCTACACAGCAACACGCGACAATCCGCGCATTGACGATGTAACCCGTGACCGGCCCCTCGAATTCAGTGCGCGTAGCGCGTGCCAACTGGCGTAAGGCATAACGACTGGCGGTGAACATTGCTTGCCTCCTGAACTAGCGGTTTAACCCAGGCCTCAGCGATCAGAGGGTGAGTGGTGTTGTGCAACCCGCTCCACATTACGCAAACCATCGCGCTACGCTGACCCGGTACAAGCACTGGGTTGTGCACGTTTGCTGGACTGCGCAGCGATTACAAGGTCGTCGATGCGAAGCAACATGCCACGGCGAGTTCCCTGACCCGTTCTGGGGGCCAGCGCAGGCTGAACCCCTACGGGCTTCAATCGATTCAACAGCCAGATCGACCGGGTGTTGGTTCGGCGGGCAAGATCGGCGAGCACCGCGAACTCCGACGTGAACTTCAACAGATCAGCCAGGGGAATCACCCAATGCGGTTTGCCGTTGACTGACTCTTGGCGAGCGGCCAGAAGGCCGCTCTCAATCCATTCCTTGATCGACTCATGCTTCCAACCTTGCATCCGTGCGAGCTGGGTGATGCTCAACACCATTTCTGGCTGTTCATCGTCAAAACACGCTTTGAGTTCGGCCAGGTCGAAGCGAAGTCCAGAGATGCCCGGTACTCCAGCGATGACCGCCACAGGGAGGATTTCTTGGTGCAGTATTTTTTGCAGGACTAGGCAAATAGCCCTGTCCGGGATACCTCGTCGGATCGAAATATCTTGGAGTCCAGTCCACGTCGACTTATCCACATCTCTGTGCTGAATACCCTGATGAAGGCGAACCACCAGCGCCTCGACATCCGCCGCCAGAAATTCTGCGGAGACCAGTGGCGGACGTTGAGACTTGGTTTTTCTATCCAAGGCTCCAGATTGCATGAGCCGTTCAAAAACCAGCTTGCTGACACCCAGCCAACGACGAACTTCCGTGGTGGTCAGAAACCGCAGGCGGTCTTGACGGACCTTTTCAACCACGTCGCGGTGAATCGACACGAATCGATTCTTGCCTTTAACGGTCACTTTGCCCTTGATCTCGCCTGTGGTGACGGCAGATCGAACCAGCTCCGAGCCTATGCCGATCAGGCGTCCAGCTTCTTCCGAAGACAGCCAGCACTTGTCCTGTAGGTGCTGGGGATCGATGGTGCTGATTCTCAGGTTAAGGTGCCCGTCAAAATTGAGCGACAGGTGCTGGACCAACGCTTGCCGTAGGCAGTCATACGCAGGATCGGTATAGCGCTGATGCAGCTCGCGGTACCAACCGCCCAAGCGCTTGGCCAGACCGGGTCCTTCGGTACTGGTCAAGCGAGCGCCCAGGGCCTCATCAAAGCGCGTCGGCCATGACCACAGGAGGCCAAAGCCGGTTTGCGCCGATACGATCAATGCACCGACCGACGCTTTGCCACGCGAGGATTTGTTCTCGCGGGAGCCCTCGGACTTGACCGTAAAATGCTTGCCGAGCAGATAGAGGAGGTCGACTACATTGGCGGGCGGTGAGCCCGTGCGCCATGCCGGTGGTAGCGAGTGCCGTGCCGGGTGCTCAATGCCCAGCAGGAAGGCTGACAGCGCCAGCGACTCCTCACTGGCCGCGACGGCTGGGCCCAGGGCGTAGGCCTGACCACACGCACAGCGATCAAGCGGACTGTCAGCATTGATGCCTTGGCCACAGGCCACGCAACTGGCCACAAGTTGGATGTTGTGACGTGGGCAAGCGGTCACCAGTACATGACTCCACCCGAGGCGTTGATAAGGCTTGTCCGCCATACACTGCGGACAGACTTTGTCGCCATTGCGACACTGGTATTTCGGCCGGAGGATTACGTTCTCGCTGTCTGGATCCAGCTGGCGAGAGGCTAAGTCCACGACGTCGACATGCAGCATATCCGCCAGTCGTGCGAGTTCAGCCTCGTTGAAGGTCAACCGGAACTTCATCCCGAAGCTGGCCAAGAGCGACTTAACCCCTGGCGCCCAATTATGCTCACTCACACGCCTCAGGAAGCCATGCAGCGACTCGTCAGAATGCGGTTGAAGGCGAACGATCAAACTCATGACTTCACTCCTTGAAGTACGCCTTTAGGCATGGCCATGTGAGACTCGATCAGCATCTTGGCGAAGCCCTGTCCGAGGAGGCTTTCTACAGGCGGGTTGCCTTCAAAGGGGTTGAACTCAAGAAACCGGGTATTCACCGCTTCGGCATAGGCGCGAACCAGGGTCTTCAGAGTGATGCAGTGATCTTTGGCCAAGTGCTCCGCAGCGTGAAACAACTTCACCAACATGCCAATCCGACCGAGGCAGGCCGCATACACACGTTTGGCATAGTCCAGATCCCTGGCATCGGGCACGCTCCAGCCTGCGTCGATAAAGGCTTCGCTCAGCGACAACAGAGCACCACGAAATGCCAGTTGCTCTTTGTTATCGTTCCAGTTGTAAGGCCGAAATTCGAACACGGCTTCAGCGCGGTCGCGCAATTGTTCATTACGCGTCAAAACCTCGTTTGCCAGAGGCAATCCGGTGAGTACCAAAGTCAGGTTCATTTCTTCGCCCAGCACCTTCAACCAGTCCGCCGCTTCCCGGGCGGCGGTGCGAGAACCACGCTCGGCAAAATGCTGCATTTCGTCGAAGACCAGGACTCTCGTCTGGGTGATTTTGATCAGCTCACAGGCCATCCGGGTCAGCTCCTCCGAGCTGGAACGGCTGTAGCGGGGGGAACCCAGGCCCTCCAGCAAGGCGATAGGCAACGAGCGACGGGTCGGATTAACCGGCGTCACCACCCGCACGATCGGCATCTGCCGAATCCCGCCAACAACCTTTGGTGGATGGTCTGCCAACACTGTTTTGACCAATTCACTCTTACCGACCCGAGTCGGGCCGAAGATCGGCAGAATCAACGATTCACCGCCCAGGCCGCGCCTGACCGTCGACTCCAAACGGTCCAATGCCTGACTGAAGGTGGCGTGCTCGATCAACTCGTACTTCACCAGCGCATTCATTCGGCGTCTCCTTGGCCTGATTTCTTACGGCGCGGCGCAGCCGTGAGCGTGGCCACCGATGACGGTGTTTCAGTGATCGCCTCAACAACTGGCCGGGGCGGTTCTTGACGCTGCGCCTCAAGCCGCTTTTCTTCGCGCTCCAGACTTCGGGCAGCGCGATTCTGATCCTTCATGCGCCCCCCAGCTGCCCGTTCACGTATTCCCCGGAGCATTTGCATATGCTCGATCTGATAGTTCTCGCCCGACAGTTCGGCATCGGACTTCCTAAGCGCACGGCGGATCTTTCGAGCCTCTTCAAAGCTAATTAGAGGCATGCTTGTTAGGCGGTTGTGGGCTTCGATCAATACGCCAGCATCGCTGGGGTCGACCACAAAAACCGAGCGGCAGTCGAGCGGATTGAATCGCACCTTGACCTTGGTTTTTTGCCCCCTGCGTTGGTACAGCTTGCTCAATTCAAGGCTGTTGTACGTCATGGTTTGGTAACAGACACCCTCTCGGCTCAGCGTCAGTTCATCCACGTTGTAGCGCAAGCAAGCATTCCTAAACTCTTCAGGATCCGGTGGTGGTATCAGGACGTAGCGTTGTTTCAACAACTCCATGGCCCGTGCCGGCGAGCAGCCCGGTTCAAAGCGGTACTCCAGACGTTGAGAAGGCGTCTGCATATACACGTCGGCGACCCACTTGATGATCAAGGCCTCCAACTCCTGGACGGTATACAAGCGCTCCTTCATCGCACGGCCAAGCGGATCACGCTCGAATTTCGACTGGGACTTGGTGGAGCCTGGCAGCGTATTGATCAGGCCGGATTTCAGCGTGCCGAAGAACCGCTCAATGAAGGGCTTGGCTTGGGGCTTGCCAGCCATCGGATAGTCGATGGTGGTGTTCAAGTAGCGCAGTGCGTTCAACACCAGACCGCCGTGATGCTCTTGCGCATTGTCGAGCACCATCGTCTCGATCGCCGCCGGAACCAACCACGGGTGATTCAGGCCGTAGCGCTCGCTGAATGCCTCGCCTTTAGGCGAAAAGCAAAACTCCAACGCCGACAGTACAAAGTCCTGCGAGGGTTTCGCGATGCAACATTTCACCATGACTACCCCACCGGAGGCCACGTCGATACCCACATAACAGTTAGCCCTGCCAATCAGCTTGCCATGAACATCGCAGCAAAAAATGTCCAGGGGCGTAGCATCGACTTCCACCCGTTCGTAGGGGCGTTCCACCAACAACTTGCGGATGGCCGCTCGCATCTCTTGATCAAGTGTGGCTTTCGAAACGCGGCCAGGGGCAATAAGCGTCTGCTCCAACTCACGAATACGACGAGAAACACTGCGGCGCGAAATCCCACGAAATCGAGTATTGCGTTGGGCTGCGCGCGCCCGACATTGATCATTCACCAACTTGGTGATCTGGGTGACGTTGAACTTGTCGGTGTGAAAATACGACCGCATGATTTCATCGACCACGGTTTCTTCGAAATCCAGATCATCCGGGGTCTGCATCCGACGTTTGTTACCACGGGCACTGAAACGGGGTGCCAGTTGGTCCGTTGAACCAGCAAGCGTGGACGATTTGCGCCAGCGCTGAATCGTCCGTATGGAGGGTAGGGGCAGGTTCTGCTCGACACAGTGGGCTTGAAGACGCTCAATCGTTGCCGTCCAAGAACAGCCATCACGACGCGCCTCTTTAATGTATTCGAGCAGCTCTAGTCGTTGGTCGAGCCCACCGCGCTCCGTCTGCGTTAGGTTGCGCACCGGCATGGGCTGGACAGCGGATACTGTTGGACCGTAGCTGCGGCGATACTGACCCTGTGCGAACCGCTGCTGAAAATCGTCGATTCTCAACACGAACTCTTCGCCTAGCGACCCTTGCAAAACGATCTGGGAAATTTCGGGGCGAATGGACACCACCCGGCGCACTTGGTCGCGCTCCAAGATGATGCTATCGACCGCCAGCGCGCGACTCATGGGCGCACCTGCAAAAGCTGAAAGTGCGACAGATCGCCATAGGCCGCGTGAACCTCGCTGGTGGGCGAGAAGAGCGATTTGGAAAAGTCGGCGCTCAACAGGCCCGCCAGAAGGCCCGCAAGCACGCCGACGCGGCCAGACGTCAAGCGCAGGGCAAGCTCCTCAACCGACCAGCAGGTTGCGGAGTTGAGCAGGGCGCTGATCTCTCTCTCCGCTGTGGCACGAAGTGGCTCAAGATAGCCCGCTCGGAGCAAGTGCAGGCTAGGCAGCGCCTGCATGACCGTAGGAGAAACGGTGGTGTCCAACACGAGCATGAAGCCAATACCGTACGAATTCAGGCAGTTCTCGATCGCCTCACGCTTAGCTTCGAACGCTTCGAGGAATCGAGAGTGCTTGGCTTCAATGGCCAATACGCTTCCATCATCAGCCGACACAGGAAATCGGGGGTGTAGAAGCGCGGTTTGACGCCTGGCCGTGGGCGATAATGCTGGCGAGAAGGCAGTACGGTGTTGCTCTGCATTTCGAGCGTGAAGGGTTGCGCGGCAAGTTCGGTTACACGTGGATCAATATCCAGCATCAGGCCAATGTCGCGTTCAAGCGCGCTCTCAACGCGCAAATCGCCACCCTTACTCTTCATGGACTTGAGCACAAGTGCACGTCGGCCGCGCCGAACTCTGCGGGCAACATCTCTGGCGAAAGTTGGACTATCGGTATCTCGGATCATGCGGGTGCTCCTACGATGCACAAAGTGTTAATCGCCGTAGGAGAAAGTCAAATGACTTAATATCTAAGTAACTATAAAATTTGAATACTGTAATACATACAAAAACAATCAAACACAATTTTTATAGGCATTTCAACTGATTGAAAAAATCCTTAAATATCAATGCAATATAATAAAACCAAAAACCCTAAAAACTTTAAGACCAGCGGTCATGCGTCCGCTGATATAAAACTCGGCACTTCGCAAAAATGCCCTGAATAACAGCGTTAGAGAGGGCGCCATTCAAGTCGGGAAAGGCACCTACACCCAACTGGAAAGCACTAGCCGATCCTTCCCCAATGGCGAGAAGTGTAACCATTCCATAAAAAGTAGTCAATACTTTTTGACTAGCAAGACGATTGCGACTAGCCTTGTACGTCTATTCTCTCTACACGCATGTGACGTCTATGAGCCGGGACGAGCAAATTTTCAACGCATTAGTCGGCGTCGCTACGGCGTTCCCTGCGGCCGACGCGACCCTACTGGCTCTGCAAATCACGGCATGGGCGCGTTTGTCGCGGCTCGGTGAATTGCCGGCCGATCTCACCTTACCCAGTCAACGTGAGCTGTCCCCGAACGCGCAAGCAGCCAACTTCAGGCGTGTGCAACCGTTGATTTCCCCGCAACTGGGTCACCCGCTTGCGAAGACCGAACCCACGCCCTCACAGCCCCTGCCGCTGCTGATCGAACAGGCCATCCGGCTGGAGGAGCAAGGGCAGCTGCGCGAGTGGAATGCGGATGATGTCCTGTACTGGTCGTCCGATCGGAACTTGGCACACAGCGCTTACGACCCCAGTCTGGCCACGTTCCTGGTTTCACTCGCGACCTCTGACTCACCGGCCCAGGTCTACCTGCCGTGGGAAAATTCTGGCCAACTGGCGGCGCGCTGTAGCCGCAAAAACATTGATTGCTGGACGGAATCCTCCGCTCCAGTGGCGGCAGAACTGGTGCTGGCGCAATTAAATGGTGCGCGTGCTGATGTTCACCGGAACGACCCGGTGTTAATGCCCACCTTGACCGAGCAGGGCCAACTCAAACGTTTTCCGGTCAGCTTAAGCATCCTTGAACACGGACGGCGCTATGACCCCAAGGATGTGGAACATGATCCTCACGAGCGTTTTCCGGAAAAGACGCAGTCGAGCATGGTGTTGAACCTGCGGCATCTCCTCGCGCAGACCAGTGGCAAAATCATTGCCGTCGTTCCCAACAGTGCACTGTTCAATGCTGGCGCTGAACGGCTGCTTCGAGCCGATTTGCTTCAGAAGCGCATGATCCACTCGGTCATTTCCCTGCCGGGCGGGTTGTTTGCCGGATCTCCTGCCGCCGCTTCAGTGCTGATTCTCGATACCGTGACACCGTCCGACACCATTCGATTCGTGAAAGTAACGGATGAGTTCGCGGCCAGCGCGCCTAAAAAACGCACCGCGCTGGTCAGACTGCCGCAACTGCTGCGGACCGTGCGGGATCGCGATAACAATGCCATGGCGGTGAAAGTGGACGTCCAGGCGATACTTCGGGACGAATGCAACCTGGAAGTTAGTCGCTATGTGCTTGACGACCAGACGCACAAACTGGACGTCCTGCTGGCCACGCAACCCACGACCAAATTGCTCGATCACTTCGACATCGTTCGCGCCCGCCAGTACGCAACGACGGCACAAGGGGTGCCGGTAAAAGAAATCCAAGCGGCAGACCTCCCCGACTACGGCCACGTGCAGGGCGCTAGCAAAGACTCATTGTTCGATCTCAGTACACCGAAAGCCCTGAGCTATTTTGTCGAGCGGGACGACGTATTGATCTGCATAAAGGGGGCAGTGGGGAAGGTCGGCCTCGTGAAGTCGGCACCAGGCAGCGGGACCGGAGGCTGGGTCGCCGGTCAGTCACTGGCCATTTTGCGCGCGCGCTCCCCGGGACAGTACGATCCTGGCGCGCTGATGGTGTACTTACGCTCGCCCATGGGACAAGCCCAACTCAGCCGATTGGTCGTGGGTAGCAGCACGCCCACCCTTCAGGGTTCGGCGCTTAAAGAACTGGAAATCCCGATGCTGAACATCGTGCAACAGGGCATGGCCAGCGAAGCACTGGAGGAAGAGGCGGCCGTGCAATGGGAGATTGACCGCTTGCGTCAGAAGCAATCACGGATTGCTGCGGCGCTGTGGACACTGTGAGCGGTCGCGCGGGACTCGAACGGGTTAACAGCGGCCCAGGAGTCATTGCTCAAACTCCATCATTATCGTCAGCTGCTTCGCGGTGGGCCGAGGAGCAGAGGCAAGGCACGGACATTGCTCCACCCTAGGGCCGCTTCGGCGCGCCAGCGGGCGGCGCGGAATTAGCCGTTATGGAGAATAGGCTCCCACCATCTAGAGAGTACTGGAACTCACTTGCACCAAGGGTAGGAGACCAGAAAGAAGTCTTGCGCTATACCCCCCCAAGATCAGGTTTCCCCGAAAATGGTTAGGGTAGCCATCAGCATCCGTACCAAAGAACCAGACCTGTAGGCAACTCCAGAGTTGGCCTAGGTTACTGAAAGAAGCGGAATAGGGCTTGAAAGCGCCAGAAGCAATATGACATCACTCAGTGTGTTAGATTCTTAGCATTCAGCTAAAGGATCAGCCTGATGTTCCGCGCCTCTTCACTCGTGTCTCCCATACAGTTCGCCCCTTTTTCCGGCGTAAGAAGCTACTGGGCCACGCATTTTCTGGCCATGCTCCAATGCCTTCGATTTCACAAAGCGCTGACCTTCCCTGGAAGTTTATTTGACCGAAGGACTCAAGGTAACTGGAGTCTGTCTGACCTTCGAGGTACTGCACCTGCTCACTTCTTCAATCAGATCGACCAGCAGATGCAGAACTTCGGCTTCCAATACTGCTTAGCGACTCTGCTTAACAGTCCTGAAGCACGCCCACTGGCGCTAGACCTGATCCAAAAAATTGAAGAAATCTGGAATATTCGCTTCTCTACAGCACTGAACCAATACAGCTTCAGAATTTCTGGCAACGACTCTGAGCTAAGCGCAGATTTGAGTAGTTACTTTTCGCATATTTTCCCCCCAATGCGTGGTGAAAACGGCCCCAATTCTCGCCGATGTGATTGCGAACTCAGATCTGTGTCTAGTGCTACAAAATAGCGAGACAGGTCAGAAAGTCGGAATATTTGGCGAAGTGGAGGGCTTACATGGACGGAGAATCTGGACAAAACGGATTTTGGAGCCGAAAGTCAGACTACTGCATATTTGGTATAGGAATTCTGAACGGCCAAGACAGAGGCGTGTATTTGAACGTAGAAGAGTATGGTGTTGGCCCAAGAGTTTTGGTCACTTTC
>NZ_JAAHBU010000102.1 GCF_010671725.1 Pseudomonas brassicae
CCTGTGGGAGCTGCTGCAGCGAAGCAGACGCCGCGCATCAACGGACAGGGCGTCGATCCCTTCGCTGGCAAGCCAGCTCCCACAGGGTTGTGCAAAGCCATCAGCGGCAGTGCGCGATCAGAAATCCTTGCACAGGCGCAAGGCGTCATAGATCGCCGCGTGGGTATTGCGCTGCGCCACACAGTCACCGATGCGGTACAGCAGGTACCCTTCCCCCGGCTGGCTCAGGATCGGCTGCGGCTGGATCGCGAACAGTGCCTCGATGTCCATCTGGCCCTTGTTGCGTGAACCTTCCTTGAGCGCGTAATACAGCGCCTCGTCCGGCCGCACGCCGTTCTCGATCACCACCTGGTCGACCACCCGCTCCTCCTTGGCCCCGGTGTACTCGTTCTCCAGCACCGCCACCAGCTTGTCGCCCTCGCGGTAGACCTTCTCCAGCATCAGGTCACCGGTCATGATCACTTCCTTGGGGTACATGCTGCGGTAGTAGGTCGGGAACGACGTGCCACCAATCGCCACGCCCGGCTTGATGTCGTCGGTGACGATCTCGACCTGGCTGCCCTTGTCGGCCAGGAAGTCCGCCACCGACATGCCGGTGAACTCGCAGATGGTGTCGTACACCAGTGCGGTCTTGCCCGGCGCCACGGTGCCGTCAAGCACGTCCCAACTGCTGACCACAGCCCCTCGGCCGCGCCCCAGTGTTCGTTCTGCTCGACGAACGGGTGCCCGCCCACCGCCAGCACCACCACGTCCGGACGCAGGTCCATGATGGTTTCGGCATCGGCGCCGGTGCCCAGGCGCAGGTCGACCTTCAGCCGCGCCAGCTCCAGCTGGTACCAACGAGTGATACCGGCAATCTGGTCGCGCTGCGGCGCCTTGGCCGCCAGGCTGATCTGACCGCCAATCGCGTCCTTCTTCTCGAACAGGGTCACCTCGTGGCCGCGCTCGGCAGCCACGCGGGCTGCTTCCATGCCGGCCGGGCCGGCACCGACCACCACCACCTTGCGTTTGGGCCCGGTGGATTTCTCGATGATGTGCGGCACGCCCATGTATTCGCGCGAGGTGGCGGCGTTTTGAATGCACAGTACGTCCAGGCCCTGGTACTGGCGGTCGATGCAGTAGTTGGCGCCTACGCACTGCTTGATCTGGTCGATCTGGCCCATCTTGATCTTGGCAATCAGGTGCGGGTCGGCAATGTGCGCACGGGTCATGCCGACCATGTCCACATAGCCACCTTCCAGAATGCGCGTGGCCTGGTTGGGGTCCTTGATGTTCTGCGCGTGCATCACCGGCACGCTGACCACTTCCTTGATCCCGGCCGCCAGGTGCAGGAACGGCTCCGGCGGGAAGCTCATGTTGGGGATCACGTTGGCCAGGGTGTTATGGGTGTCGCAGCCCGAACCGATCACGCCGAAGAAATCCAGCATGCCGGTGGCATCGTAATATTTGGCGATCTCCTTCATGTCTTCGTGGCTGAGGCCATCGGGATGGAACTCGTCACCGCAGATGCGCATGCCCACGCAGAAGTCCGGGCCCACTTCCTCACGCACGGCCTTGAGCACTTCCAGGCCGAACCTCATGCGTTTCTCGAAGCTGCCGCCCCATTCATCGGTGCGCTTGTTGACCCGCGGGCTCCAGAACTGGTCGATCATGTGCTGGTGCACCGCCGACAGCTCGACGCCATCCAGGCCGCCCTCTTTGGCGCGCCGCGCGGCCTGCGCGTAGTTGTCGATCACCCGCCAGATCTCCTCCGGCTCGATGGTCTTGCAAGTGGCGCGGTGCACCGGTTCGCGGATACCCGAGGGCGACAGCAGGGTCGGCCAGTTGAAACCGTCCCAGCGCGAACGCCGGCCCATGTGGGTAATCTGGATCATGATCTTGGCGCCATGCTTGTGCATGGCATCGGCCAGGTTCTGGAAATGCGGAATGATGCGGTCGGTGGCCAGGTTCACCGAGGCCCACCATTGCTGCGGGCTGTCGATGGCCACCACCGAGGAGCCGCCACAGATCGCCAGGCCGATACCGCCCTTGGCTTTCTCTTCGTAGTACTTCACATAGCGCTCGGTGGTCATGCCGCCGTCGGTGGCGTACACCTCGGCGTGCGCGGTGCTCAGGACCCGATTGCGGATGGTCAGTTTGCCGATCTGGATCGGCTGGAACATTGCTTCGAATGCCATGGCGCGGTCCTCGGCTTACAGTGGTTTGACGATGAACAGGCCGTCGTCATGGCCTTCTTCAGAACCGCCGTAGACCTGCTCGGCGACCGTGCGAAGGGTGCTGCCGCGGGCTGCCAGGATCTGGTCCATGGCACCGGCAAACCAACCGGTGAACATGTAGTCGACCTTGCGCCCGACCTTGCCGTACACGTAGACGAAGGCCGAGTGTTCGAGCGTGACGCTGGCGGTGCCCTTGTCGAGGTCGATGGCCTGGATCTTGAACAGGCCCCAGCCACGCTGCGACAGGCGCTTCATGTAGTGTTCGAATACCGCCACGCCTTGCAGGCCATGGCATTCAGCCTCTTTTTCACACCAGTGCCAGGCCGACTTGTAGCCGGCCTTGTAGAGGATCTCGGCGTAGGCGTCGGCGCCCAGCACCTCTTCGATCCCCATGTGGTTGTTGACGAAGAAGTGCCGTGGCACGTAGAGCATCGGCAGCGCATCGCTGGTCCAGATACCGGTCTCGCTGTCGACTTCGATAGGCAATTGCGGGGCGATCTTGGCCATGGAAACTTAACTCCAACAAGGAAAAGGGGGTGCGGCTGGCTGGGGCGAGGGGGTTATTCGCCCCAGACGTCCTTGAGGACGTTGACCCAGTTTTCGCCCATGATCTTTCTCACCACGCGTTCGGGATGGCCGCGCTTGAGCAGGGTTTCGGTGAGGTTGGGGAACTCGCCGACGGTGCGGATGCCCAGCGGGTTGATGATCTTGCCGAAGCTGGTGAGGCGGCGCGCATAGCCCTTGTCGTGGGTCAGGTATTCGAAGAAATCCTGGCCGTGGCCCTGGGTGAAATCGGTGCCGATACCGATGGCGTCCTCGCCCACCAGGTTCATGGTGTACTCGATGGCTTCGGCATAGTCGTCGATGGTCGAGTCGATGCCCTTGGCCAAAAACGGCGCAAACATGGTAACGCCGACAAAGCCGCCATGGTCGGCAATGAACTTCAGCTCTGCATCGGACTTGTTGCGCGGGTGCTCCTTGAGCCCGGAGGGCAGGCAGTGGGAGTAGCACACCGGTTTTTTCGATTCGAGGATGACCTCTTCACTGGTCTTGGAGCCGACGTGAGACAGGTCGCACATGACCCCCACGCGGTTCATCTCGGCGACGATCTCGCGGCCGAAGCCCGACAGCCCGCCATCACGTTCGTAGCAGCCGGTGCCCACCAGGTTCTGGGTGTTGTAGCACATCTGCACGATGCCCACGCCCAGCTGCTTGAAGATGTCGACATAGCCGATCTGGTCTTCGAAGGCGTGGGCATTCTGAAAGCCGAAGAGGATGCCGGTCTTGCCCAGTTCCTTGGCCTTGCGGATGTCGGCAGTGGTGCGCACCGGGAGCACCAGGTCGCTGTTGTCGCGGATCAGCTTCTGGCTGGCGACGATGCTGTTGACCGTGGTCTGAAAGCCTTCCCATACCGACACCGTGCAGTTGGCGGCGGTGAGGCCACCTTTGCGCATGTCCTCGAACAGCTCGCGGTTCCATTTGGCGATGATCAGCCCGTCGATAACGATGCTGTCTGCGTGTAACTCGGCTGGGCTCATCAGGCTGTCCCCTTTTTTGGTGTCTGTGCGCCGAATCGTCTGCCGGCGCTTTGGGACCAGCATATGCCTCGTGGGCAGGTCGCCAGGATGCAAAAACGACAGGGGAATTGCCGAAAGCGTCAACGGGCGACAAAGGGCGGTTGATGGCCCGTGGGTTCAGCGCTGTTCTTTGCCGCGGTGCTTTGCGAGAATCGCCAATCCTGTTGCGCGTACCCTGGTGGGAGACCCTGTTGATGAAATCGCTGGTATGGCTTGCCCTCGTGGCCGTGACGCTGGGCGCACACGCCGAGGAACGTGACGAAAACACGCCGTGTGACAACGTCGAGACGGCGCAGCAGAACTATGACTGTGCGCTGTTCAGCCGCACCACCGCCGAGCGCGAACTCAACGCGGCCTTTGCCGACCTGCTCGAACGCATCAAGGAACAGTACGCCGGCCAGGGGGCCAAGATCAGTGAACTGAGCAACCGCCTGAACGCTGCCGAGAACCTGTGGAAGCAGGTGCGTGACGCCGACTGCAAGGTCGAGACGTTCGACAGCAAGCCCGGCAAGGACTTCGAGGCGGCGCAGAACACCTGCCTGGCACAACGTAGCGACGACCGTTCCGAATACCTGCAGTCCCTGGGCCTGCAAAACTCCGATTGAGGCACACATGAAAATCTGCGGAATCGAAATCAAGGGCAGCGAAGCCCTGCTGGCCGTGGCCGGCCTGGAGGCTGGCAGCCCTGTGCACGTTGGCGTGGCGACCAAGAAGATCGGCTTGGAGGACGATGAGGATGCGGCCCAGGTCAAGGCGTTTGCCGCGCAGGTGAAAGCCTTTGTCAGCGAGCAGGGCATCGAGCGCCTGGCGATCAAGAAGCGCAGCAAGAAAGGTGACTTTGCCGGCGGCCCCACCACCTTCAAGATCGAAGGCGTGTTGCAGTTGCTGGACAATTGCGCGGTCGAACTGGTCTCGCCGCAAACCGTCAGCGCCCAGGCCAAGAAGCACAACCTTGAACTGCCGGCGTCGCTGCACAAGTACCAGCACGAGGCTTACAAGAGTGCCTGCGCGGTGCTGCTCAAGCGTGGCTGAATACACCGCGCCGGCCCGGTCGCTTTAGCCGAAAACGACCTGTTCATAGGTAAAGCGGACATGCCCCTTGTCGCCGCGCAGCGGCGCTTCCAGAATCGAACCACCTTCTGCGTAGAACAAGGAAAACCGCCATGATGCATGCCGATTTGATTGATCAGGACGACCTGCTGGGTCACCTGCGCGGGCTGGGCTTCGAGGTGCCGGCCG
>NZ_JAAHBU010000103.1 GCF_010671725.1 Pseudomonas brassicae
CAAAGGGCGCGGCGGGCAAGCCGGGGCAGCCTGGGCAGCCGGGGTTGGCCGGGGCCAGTGGTGAATTGATCCTGCAGCGGTTGTAGCCTTCACGGCCCCTTCATGCAGCAGCTTCCACAAGCACGGCAGTGAACCCTGTGGGAGCTGGCTTGCCAGCGAAAAGGGCACCTCATACCAGCAGCCGGGTCGAGGCCACCAGCACCACCGCCACCCCCAGCAGCAGGTTCACCCCCACCAGCGCCGAATGCGTGCCAGTACTGCGGCACCCGCCAGCCAATCCTGCGCCTGCACCGCTGTACGCAACTCGGGCAGCAGCAACGCCTGAATTCGCAGGAACAGCGCAAACATCGCGATCCCGCCACCGATCATCACCTGCACATAGCGCGGCGCCGTCTCGAACCCCGAAAAGCGCAGGTGCATCATGCCCACGCCGGTGATCGCCAGCACCGCCACGGCCACCCACACCCACACGAAAAAACGCTGAAACACTTCTACCCACAGCTTCAGCCGCGCCGGCCCGTCAAGCGCGGCCAGCATGGCCGGACGCAGGATCAGCCAGGCAAAGAACATCCCGCCCACCCAGATCAAGGCGGCCAGTAAATGCAGGCTGTAGGGCAGGGCAAAGGCGGTCATCTGGAACTCCATTCGGCGCAAGGGGCAATAGCGGGGTATGATAGCGACCCAATCGAAACACTGAAAATATATCCAGCCCTTTGGGCGCCCGACACCATGATCAGCAACGAACTCAAATCCCAGATTCAGGGCGCCTATTCGCGTTTTCTCGAAGCCAAGAGCCTCAAGCCCCGCTACGGCCAGCGTCTGATGATCGCCGAAGTGGCCAAGGTGCTGGGCGACATCGCCGTGGACGATGAAGGGCGGCGCAGCGGCGAACCGGCCGTGGTCGCGGTCGAGGCCGGTACCGGTACCGGCAAGACGGTGGCCTACAGCCTGGCCTCGATCCCGGCCGCCAAGGCCGCCGGCAAGCGCCTGGTGATCGCCACCGCCACCGTGGCCCTGCAGGAACAGATCGTGTTCAAGGACCTGCCCGACCTGATGCGCAACAGCGGGCTGAACTTCAGCTTCGCGCTGGCCAAGGGCCGTGGTCGCTACCTGTGCCTGTCCAAGCTCGACGTGCTGCTGCAGGAAGGCCACGCGCAAACCGCCACCGCCCAGCTGTTTGAGGAGGAAGGCTTTCGCATCGAGGTGGACGAAGCCAGCCAGAAGCTCTTCACCAGCATGATCGAGAAGCTCGCCGGCAACAAATGGGACGGCGACCGCGACAGTTGGCCCCAGGCCCTGGAAGACCAGGACTGGTCGCGCCTGACCACCGATCACAGCCAGTGTACCGGGCGCCATTGCCCCAACTTCGGCCAGTGCACCTTCTACAAGGCCCGTGAAGGCATGGGCAAGGTCGATGTGATCGTCACCAACCACGACATGGTGCTGGCTGACCTCGCCCTGGGCGGCGGCGCCGTGCTGCCCGACCCGCGCGACACCATCTATGTGTTCGACGAAGGCCATCACCTGCCCGACAAGGCCATCGGCCACTTTGCCCACTACACGCGGCTGCGTTCCACCGCCGACTGGCTGGAGCAGACGGCCAAGAACCTGGCCAAGCTGCTGGCGCAGAACCCGCTGCCGGGCGACCTGGGCAAGTTCATCGAGCAGGTACCGGAGCTGGCGCGCGAGATCAAGGCCCAGCAGCAGTTCATGTTCAGCGCCTGCGAGCAGGTGGCAGAGTTTCGCCCCGGCGAAGACATGGAAGGCCGCGAGCGGCCGCGCTACCGCTTCATCGGCGGGGTAGTGCCCGAGCACATGCGCGAGATGGGCATTGAGCTGAAGAAGGGCTTTTCGCGTCTTACCGACCTGTTCACGCGGCTCACCGAGCTGCTCAAGGAAGGCATGGACGCGGAAGTCAGCATCGGCATCCCGAGCCACCAGGCCGAAGAGTGGTATCCGCTGTTCGGCAGCCTGCAGACCCGCGCCCAGAGCAACTGGGAGCTGTGGACTGCGTTCACCGCCGAAGACCCCGAAGACAGCCCGCCCATGGCGCGCTGGCTGACCCTGGCCGAAAGCGGCGCGCTGTTCGACATCGAAGTCAACGCCAGCCCCATCCTTGCGGCCGAGATGCTGCGCCGCAACCTGTGGAGCGTCGCCCACGGCGCCCTGGTGACGTCGGCCACGCTGACGGCGCTGGGCAAGTTCGACCGTTTTCGCATGCGCGCCGGCCTGCCCAAGCTGGCGGTGACCGCCGTGGTGCCGAGCCCGTTCCACCACGTCGATGCTGGCGTGCTGCGGGTTCCCGACCTGCGCGCCGACCCGCGCGATGCCCCGGCGCACACGGCGGCGATCATTCGTGACCTGCCAGAACTGGTTGAAGGTTCGCGCGGTTCGCTGGTGCTGTTCTCGTCGCGCAAGCAGATGCAGGACGTGTTCGACGGGCTGGACCGCGACTGGCGCAAGCAGGTGTTCATCCAGGGCAACCTGTCCAAGCAGGAAACCCTCAACAAGCACAAGGCACGGGTCGACGGGGGGGGATTCCAGCGTTCTGTTCGGCCTGGCCAGCTTTGCCGAAGGGGTCGACTTGCCAGGTGCCTATTGCGAGCACGTGGTCATCGCCAAGATCCCCTTCGCGGTACCGGACGATCCGGTCGAGGCGGCCCTGGCCGAGTGGATCGAGGCGCGGGGCGGCAATCCGTTCATGGAAATCGCCGTGCCCGATGCCTCGTTGCGCCTGATCCAGGCCTGCGGCCGGTTGCTGCGTACCGAAGAGGACCGCGGCACCATCACCTTGCTCGACCGACGCGTGGTCACGCAACGCTACGGCAAGGCTATCCTGAATGCGCTGCCGCCCTTTCGCCGGGAAATTTCCTGAGCTTCGCCGCGCTTTTGAGCACGGTGTTGTCTATCACTCAGATCAAGGCCCGCAAGGGCCATCAAGGAGAACTCCAGCCCTATGTTGCGCCGTACCCTGCCTGCTGTTTTTGCACTGTTGTTCAGCGCGCCGCTGCTCGCCGGGCAACAGACGCTATTCAACTTCGTGCGCCCGGCCTCGGTGGTCAATGTGGTGACCGAAGATGCCAGCCTGCCTCAATACAATGCAGAGCAGACGGCCGAGGGCGAGGTGCTGCGCCGCGTGGTGTTCAACCCGGTCGAGCGGCCGAAACTCACGTTGAGCCCGCAAACCGGCGTGTGGGACTGGTCTGGTGCACCGCCATCACCTTGCGCCTGCAAAGCGCGATGGACTGGGCCGTGACGGTGGATGTCACGGTGCTGGGCAGCGATGGCAAGACCCTCACCAGCCGCATCGACCTGCCGGCTGGCCCGGCGCAGACCGTGCTGGTGCCGCTCACTGCCAGTTCGCCGCTGAGCCATGGTATGCGTGTGGGCCCGCCGATGCCCTGGCAGCAGGATGGCCAGCGCATGTTGCTGACCAGCAGCGCGGGCGAAGTCGACCTCAAGCAGGTGGTCTCGGTGACCCTGTCGATACCCAAGCCCAAGGTGGCCCAGAGCATCCTCGTGGAGCGCTTCGGTATACAGGATGACAATGCGCTGCAAACGGCGGCGTACACCGGGCTGATCGACGGCTATGGCCAGTTCACCCGCGGCCGCTGGCCGGAAAAGATCGTCAACGATGACCAGCTCAAGGCGGCAGCGCAGCGTGAGCAGCAGCAACTCAAGGGCTGGCTGGCCGAGCAGGGCAGGCTCAAGCGCGACACCTACGGTGGCGTGAGCGGTGGCACTGCGTTCGAGGCCAAGGGTTTCTTTCGTACCGAAAAGCGCGATGGGCGCTGGTTTCTGGTGACCCCCGAGGGCAATCCGTTCTATTCGCTGGGCGTCAACGCGGTGGCTGCCGAGGGTGGGCGCACCTATGTCGAGGGTCGCGAATCGATGTTCAGCGCGCTGCCCGAGGCGCAAACCCCGCTGGCGCAGTATTACGGCAAGGGCAACAACCAGGACGGCAACGGCTCTTCGCTGGGACGTGGGTTCGCCCAGGGCCGCTGGTTCGACTTCTACGCGGCCAACCTGCATCGCAGCCACGCCAAGCCCTGCGCCGCGCCGACGGCCGAGCAGGCCACGCCGCCGTGCCCGGCCTTCGATGCACCGCGTTGGCAGGGCCACAGCCTGGACCGTCTGCAGGCGTGGGGTTTCAACACCCTGGGCAACTGGAGCGACAACGGCTTGCAGGCCAAGCGTGTCGCCTACACTTTGCCGCTTTCGATTGGTGGGGACTACACCAGCATCAGCACGGGTATGGACTGGTGGGGGGCGATGCCCGATCCGTTCGACCCGCGCTTTGCCATGGCGACCGAACGTGCCGTGGCCATCGCTGCGCGTGATCACCGGGATGATCCGTGGCTGATCGGCTATTTTGCCGACAACGAACTGGCCTGGGCAGCCCCAGGCGAGGGGCCCAAGGCGCGCTATGCGCTGGCCTACGGCACTTTGCGCCTGACTACCGACGTGCCGGCCAAGCGCGCGTTCCTCAAGCAGTTGCGTGACAAGTACCGCAACCAGGCTGGTCTGTCCAAGGCCTGGGGTATCGAGCTGACGGCATGGGAACTGATGGAAGACCCGGGTTTCGAGCCGCCGTTGCCGAGCCCCGAATATCCGGAGATCGAGGCTGACTTCAAGTATTTCCAGCGTGTGTTTGCCGAGACCTACTTCAAGACCATTGCCGATTCGTTGAAGTGGCATGCACCAAACCACCTGTTGCTGGGTGGGCGTTTTGCGTTGAGCACGCCCGAGGCTGTGGCCGCGTGTGCCAAGTACTGCGATGTACTGAGTTTCAACGTGTATGCGCCAACGCCGCAGGATGGCTATGACTTCGCGCAGCTTGCTGCGCTGGACAAGCCGGTGTTGGTGTCGGAGTTCCAGTTTGGTTCGCGTGATCGTGGGCCGTTCGGGCCGGGACCGATGGAAGTGGCGCGGGAGGAGGATCGCGGGCCGGCGTATGCCAAGTTCGTGAAGGCGGCGTTGCAGGAGCCTTCGATCGTGGGGGTGCATTGGTTCCAGTACCTCGACCAGCCGGCCAGTGGGCGGTTGCTGGATGGCGAGAATGGTCATTTCGGCCTGGTGGCTATTACCGACGTGCCGTTCCAGGGCTTTGTGGAGAGTGTGCGCAGGAGCAACCTGGGTGCGCTGGAGCAGGTGGGCAAGGCGCCTGCGCCGGGTCGATAAACAGATTCAAGGCCGGGCAAACAAGGCGGCCAACGCCGATCTGGCAGGCCTTTATCCTCCTGCCGCCCGGCCTTGCACTGTTCCCAAAAACCTCAAACAATGCCTGCCCTTTCATGACGCAACACGCCAGGAGCACAACGGGTGCAGATTCAGGGTCATTACGAACTCCAGTTCGAAGCGGTACGTGAAGCCTTCGCGGCCCTTTTCGATGATCCTCAGGAACGCGGCGCCGCCCTGTGCATCCAGGTCGGCGGCGAAACGGTCGTCGACCTCTGGGCCGGCAGCGCCGACAAGGACGGCCAGCAAGCCTGGCACTCCGATACCCTCGCCAACCTGTTCTCCTGCACCAAGACCTTCACCGCCGTCACCGCTCTGCAACTGGTGGCCGAAGGTAAACTGGCGCTGGACGCCCCCGTTGCCCGCTACTGGCCGGAGTTCGCCCAGGCCGGCAAGCAGGCGATCAGCCTGCGCCAGTTGCTGTGCCACCAGGCCGGCCTGCCAGCCATTCGCCAACTGCTGGCACCCGAAGCACTCTACGACTGGCAGACCATGGTCGACACGCTGGCCGCTGAAACCCCCTGGTGGACACCGGGCACCGGCCACGGTTATGCCGCGATTACCTACGGCTGGCTGATTGGCGAGCTGATTCGCCGCGCCGATGGGCGTGGCCCGGGCGAGTCGATAGTGGCCCGCACCGCCAAACCGCTGGGGCTGGATTTCCATGTGGGACTGGCCGACGAAGAGTTCTACCGTGTCGCGCACATCGCTCGGGGCAAAGGCAACCCGGGAGACGAGGCGGCCAGGCGCTTGCTGCAGGTCACAATGCGCGAGCCGAGGCACTCTCGACCCGCGCCTTCACCAACCCGCCAGCGATCCTGACCAGCACCAACAAGCCCGAGTGGCGACGTATGCAGCAACCCGCGGCCAACGGCCACGGTAATGCCCGCAGCCTGGCCGGGTTCTACGCCGGCCTGCTCGATGGCAGCCTGCTGGAATCGGAACTGCTCGATGAACTGACCCGTGAACACAGCCTGGGCGAGGACAAGACCCTGCTCACGCAAACCCGCTTCGGCCTGGGTTGCATGCTCGACCAGCCAAACGTGGCCAACGCGACCTTTGGGCTGGGCGCAAAGGCCTTTGGTCACCCGGGCGCAGGTGGCTCGGTCGGTTTCGCCGACCCGGAGTACGACGTAGCTTTCGGCTTCGTCACCAATACACTGGGCCCCTATGTGCTGATGGACCCGCGTGCACAGAAACTGGTTCGGGTACTGGCCGGCTGCCTTTGATCGGGTAAGCCCCATTTGCCGGAACCCAACGTCTATTCTGGATTCCAACAGCCTGCGCTGTTGGGTCAAATTTCTTTCATTTTCATGGTGTATCGCTGATGTCTTCACATAAAACCTTAGTTCTCGCCCTGTGCCTGGCCGTGACCGGTTGCGCGCAGCACCCTCAGAACGGTTCGGCCGACAGTGGCAATGGCTGGTGGCCGTTCGGTTCGGACAAGGTCGCCGACAAGGAAGTGAAGGACGTGGTCACCGAGAAGGTCGCCAAGGCGGATGCCAAGTCCGACAGCGGCAGCCGTTGGTGGTGGCCGTTTGGCGACAGTGACAAGGTGCAGGCCCAGGCCGTGCCGAAAATAGACGTCAAGGCCACCCAGGCCTGGCTGGATGCTTACGAGCCCAAGTTGCGCGAGGCGATCAAGGACAGCAAGTTCGAACTCGAGCGCCGCGAAGACGTACTGGTGGTGACCGTACCGGTCGACTCTTCGTACAATCCCGACCGCCCGGCCATGCTGCTGCCGGTCACCCTGGGCCCGATCACTCGGGTGGCCAAGGTGATCGAGAGCGACACCAAAACCGCCGTGCTGGTACTGGGCCATGCCGACACCAGCGGTGCGGCGGCGCTCAACCAGAAGCTGAGCCAGGAACGTGCACAATCGATCGCGGCGATTTTCCGCCTCAGCGGTTTGCAGCGTGATCGCCTGATGCTGCGCGGCATGGGTTCGGTTAACCCGCGGGCAGCCAACGACAGCCTGCAGGGCCGTGCCTTGAATCGTCGTGTGGAACTGATGTTGACGCCGCAGAACACCATGCTCGCGCTGGTTGCCAAGTACCAGCAGCCAACCCCGAGCCCGGCCGAACTGGTCGCGGTGCAGGATGCCAAGGCCCCGGCCAAGCCTGCCGTCAAACCTGCCGCCAAGCCAGCGGCGAAGGCCGCCGCCAAACCGGCGGCAAAAAAACCAGCAGCGGCCAAACCCGCTGCCAAGAAAACGGCTGCGGCCAAGCCTGCCGCCAAGAACGCCGCCCCGGCCGCGAAGAAAGTCGCTGCCACCAGCCCTGCGAAGACCAACTGATCGTCAAGGAACGCAGTAATGACCCAGACCCTGGCCGATATGCGCCGCGACTACACCCGTGACGGGTTGACCGAAGCCCAGGCGCCGGCCGAGCCGTTCGCGCTGTTTCATCAATGGTTTGCCGACGCGGTCAAGACCGAGCAGCCGCCGGTCGAGGCCAATGCCATGACCCTGGCCACGGTGGATGGCGAGGGGCGGCCGCATTGTCGCATCCTGCTGCTCAAGGGGCTGGACGAGCAGGGCTTTACCTTCTTCACCAACTACGAAAGCGCCAAGGGCCACCACTTGCGTGCCAACCCGTTTGCCGCCATGACGTTCTTCTGGCCCACCCTTGAGCGTCAGGTGCGTATCGAGGGCAAGGTGGTGAAAGTCACCGCGCAAGAGTCCGATGCGTATTACCAGGTACGCCCGCTGGGCAGTCGCCTGGGGGCCTGGGCGTCGCCGCAGAGCCGGGTCATCGCCAATCGCGAGGAGCTCGAGGGGTTGGTCAAGGCGACCGAAGCGCGCTTCAGCGACACCCAGCCACACTGCCCCGAGCATTGGGGCGGCTACCGCCTGCTGCCGGAGCGCATCGAGTTCTGGCAGGGCCGCCCGAGCCGGCTGCATGACCGCCTCAACTACCGCCTCAAGCAGGGGCTGTGGCTGCGCGAGCGCCTGGCGCCTTAACCGCGGCGATACTCGGCGGCCGCGCGTTCCAGCCAGGCCGCCAGATCTTTGCGTTTGACCTTTTGCGCTCGGGCGTTGTCCAGACGTTGTAGCATGAAGTTTCGTTTGTATTCGTCGTCCCCGGCCAACGACAGGGCCAGGTCACGGTCCATCCAGCGCTTGATGCGTACATACAACCAGCCGTGGAAATACAGACCCGCCAGGGTGGTAATGGCGATGATGAAGTAATCCATGTCTATCCTTGCCTGTTGAGTGTGGCGGTGGCTGTGGCGACTCACAGCCTGTACCGACGCTGAATGGAAGCAATTTTATACATCGCGTGTCGTGACAGTGGTCAATGCGCGGAGTCTAATCAATACCTGTCTTCTGGAGATGATCCTATGCGTAAATCAGTTCTGCTGGTGGCATCGTTCACGACGATGTCACTGCTGCTCGGCGGTTGTGCCTCCAACCTGACCGGTGATTCCTATTCCCGTGATGAGGCCCGTCGTGTGCAGCAGGTTCGCATGGGCACCATCGAATCCTTGCGGCCGGTCAAGATCGAGGGCACCAAGACCCCGATCGGCGGTGGCGCGGGCGCATCGTCGGTGGCGTGGCCGGTAGTGCGGTGGGCGGCGGTCGCGGCAGCATTGTTGCCGCGGTCATTGGCGCAGTTGCCGGTGGCTTGGCCGGTTCGGCCGCCGAAGAAGGCCTGACCCGCACCCAGGGCGTGGAAATCACCGTGCGCGAAGACGATGGCAGCATGCGCGCCTATGTCCAGCAGGTTCAGCAAAACGAGATTTTCCGTGTCGGCGAACGTGTTCGGATCATGACCGTAGACGGTACCAGCAGGGTTTCTCACTGAGACCGAGCAGGCAAACAAAACCCCGACGCGGCATGGCCGGTCGGGGTTTTTTATGGCCGTCGATTCTCTAGGCGCTGACGGCCTTGCGGCTGGCCAGTGCGGTAACCGCATAGCCGATCAATGCTGCCAGTATGGAGCCGGTGAGGATGCCCATGCGGTCCATGCCGGCAAACTCGCTGCTGCCCGGCACGAAGGCCAGCGAGCCGACGAACAGGCTCATGGTGAAGCCGATGCCGCACAGGATGGCCACCCCCAGCACCTGGCCCCAGTTCGCGCCGCCGGCAAGGCGGCCAGGCCCAGTTTTATGGCCAGCCAGGTCAGGCCGAATACGCCCACCGTCTTGCCCAGCAGCAGGCCCACGGCGATGCCCATCGGTACGTGATGGGTGAAGCTCTCCATGCTGACCCCGGCCAGTGAAACGCCGGCATTGGCGAAGGCGAACAGCGGCAGGATGCCGTAGGCCACCCACGGGTGCAGGGCGTGCTCCAGGCTAAGCAGCGGCGAGGGTTCGGCATTTCGGGTGCGCAGCGGGATGGTCAGTGCCAGGGTCACCCCGGCCAGGGTGGCGTGTACGCCGCTCTTGAGCACGCAGACCCACAGGATCAGGCCGATCACCATGTACGGCCCCAGTTTCACCACCCCCAGCCGGTTCATCGCCACCAGCGCCACCAGGCAGGCGGCGGCCAGCATCAGCGACAGGGTGGAGAGGGCGCCCGAGTAGAACAGCGCAATGACGATGATCGCCCCCAGGTCGTCGATGATCGCCAGGGTCATCAGGAACAGTTTCAGCGACACCGGCACGCGTTTGCCGAGCAGCGCCAGTACGCCCAGGGCGAACGCGATGTCGGTGGCGGTAGGGATGGCCCAGCCGACCACGGCGGCGGGGTTGTCCTTGTTGAGGAAGTAGTAGATCAGCGCCGGTACCACCATGCCGCCGATGGCCGCCGCACCTGGCAGTACGATCTGCGAGGGTTTGGACAGGTGGCCGTCGATGATCTCGCGCTTGACCTCAAGGCCGATCAGCAGGAAGAACAGGGCCATCAGGCCGTCGTTGATCCACAGCAGCAGGGGCTTGGCGATCTTCAGTGCACCCACCTGCGCCACCACCGGTACATCGAGCAGGCCGTTGTAGAGGTAGGAGAGGGGCGAATTGTTGATGATCAGCGCAAGGGCGGCAGCACCGATCAGCAGCAGGCCGCTGGCTGATTCGAGCTGGAAAAAACGCGTGAACGTAGTACGTAGAGGCAAGGGTGCTCCTCCATCCTGAAATTCAAAAGAGGGTCACCCTACCTTGTGGCGTTATTCTTTAAAACAAATACTATATTCTTTTTTGTTATAAGCTGTTGCGGCCCCTTCGCTGGCGAAAGGGCACGTAACGCTACATCATTCTTCGATACCCAACAGGCTGCGCGCCACAGCCTCCGCAATCCGGATCCCGTCCACACCCGCCGACAGAATCCCGCCGGCATAGCCAGCCCCTTCACCCGCCGGGAACAAGCCCTTCAGGTTCAGGCTCTGCAGCGAGGCATCACGGGTAATGCGCAGCGGCGACGAGGTGCGCGTCTCGATCCCGGTCAATACCGCATCCGGCAGGTTATAGCCCTTGATCTGGCGGTCGAACGCCGGCAGTGCCTCGCGGATCGCCTCGATGGCGAACGCCGGCAGGCTCAGCGCCAGGTCGCCCAGGCTCACGCCCGGCTTGTATGAGGGTTCGACACTGCCCAGTGCGCTGGACGGCGGCCCGCGACGAAGTCGCCGACCAGTTGCGCCGGTGCCTGGTAATTGCTGCCACCGAGTTCATAGGCCAGGCTTTCCAGGCGTTCCTGCAGCTCGATGCCGGCCAGCGGGCCGCCCGGGTAGTCCTGCTCGGGCGTGATGCCGACCACGATCCCCGAGTTGGCATTGCGTTCGTTGCGCGAGTACTGGCTCATGCCGTTGGTCACCACACGCCCCGGCTCGCTGGTGGCGGCCACTACGGTACCGCCCGGGCACATGCAGAAGCTGTACACCGAACGCCCGTTCTTGGCGTGGTAAACCAGTTTGTAATCGGCGGCGCCGAGTTTCGGGTGCCCGGCATACTTGCCCAGGCGTGCCTGGTCGATCAGGGTTTGCGGGTGCTCGATACGAAAGCCGATGGAGAATGGCTTGGCTTCCATGAACACGCCACGCGCATGCAGCATGCGGAAGGTATCGCGGGCACTGTGCCCCAGCGCCAGCACAACGTGACGCGACTGCAGTTGCTCGCCACTTTCCAGTACCACGCCGGTGAGCTGTTCACCTTCACTGATCAGGTCGGTGACCTTCTGTTCGAAACGTACTTCGCCCCCCATCGCCTCGATCTGCTGGCGCATGTTCTCGACCATGCCGGTCAGGCGGAAGGTGCCGATGTGCGGCTTGTTGACGTACAGGATCTCGTCCGGCGCACCGGCCTTGACGAACTCGTGCAGCACCTTGCGGCCGTGGTGTTTGGGGTCTTTGATCTGGCTGTACAGCTTGCCGTCGGAGAAGGTGCCTGCGCCGCCTTCGCCGAACTGCACGTTGGACTCGGGGTTGAGCACGCTCTTGCGCCACAGGCCCCAGGTGTCCTTGGTGCGCTGGCGCACTTCCTTGCCGCGTTCGAGGATGATCGGCTTGAAGCCCATCTGCGCCAGCAGCAGGCCGGCGAAGATCCCGCACGGGCCGAAGCCGACCACGATCGGGCGTTCGGCAAGCTCGGCCGGGGCCTGGCCAACCGGCTTGTAGCTGACGTCCGGCGCCGGGGTGATGTTGTGATCGTCGGCGAATTTGTGCAGCAGCGCGGCTTCGTCGCTGGCCGTCAGGTCGATGGTGTAGATGAACAGCAGTTCGGTGTTCTTCTTGCGCGCATCGTAGCTGCGTTTGAACAGGGTGAAGTCCAGCAGCTGGTCGTCGCTGATCCCCAGGCGCTGCACGATGGCTTCGCGCAGGGCTTCGTCAGGGTGATCCAGCGGCAACTTCAGTTCAGTGATTCGTAGCATGACAGGGTCCAGTATCCCGGCCATGGAAGGGCCGGCGGCTTTGCATAAACCGCCAAGTATAAGCTGTTCGTGGCGGCTAAAGGCAGGTTAAACGCACGCCGCCGATCACTCGTTGCGCGAGCCGCCGTAGTAGCCGCAGCCGCGCAGGGTCTGGCCGTCGATGCGCAGCTCGGCGCTGAGGTGGCTGACCGCGCCGGTGGCGCTGTCGACACAGCGTTGCGGGGCTACCCACAGGTCCACGCGCTGGCCGTTGGCTTCGGTGCTCAGGGCAAAGCGCCCGTCGGGCAGTTGCTCCTCCAGGTAGGGCACCGCGAGCGACGGCTGGCCCGGGCGGTCGAGCACCATGCCCTTGCCGCTGGCTTTGAGGTTCCAGTCCGGTTCATGGCCGCTGGCGCGCAGGGTCAGGCGCTTGAAGTTGGGGTCGCTGCAGGCGCTGGAGGAATGCTCGACACGGTACAGCTGCTGCACGTTGAACTGACCGTCATTGCCCGCGCCCTGGCTGGCGGCCAGCGTGCCGCGTACGTCGGCGAACAGCGTGCCCGGGGTAGCGGCCAGGGCCGAGGCCTCCTGCAGCAGGCCGGTATTGCCGATATCGCTGACCACGAAGCGGCGGTTCTCTTCACATGGCTTGAACAGCAGTTGGCCACCGGCAGCCGACAGCTCGCCCTGCAGACGGGTGGTACCGGCGTTGGACACCGTCTCGGGTTGTTTGGCCAGCAGTTGGCAGCCAGCGAACAGGGGCAACAGGGCGGCTAACAGCAGCGAAGGGACGGCACGCATCAGGGGGCTCCGGCAGCGGGTGCATAAAAGTGCCGTCACGTTACGCAGCCTGGCGCGCAATCACAAGGCCCTAGGCGGTGTAGCCCACGTGGTAGGTCTGGCCGGTCTGCAGGCCCTCGACACTCTTGGCATAGGCCAGTGCCACCTCGGCGCCCGGTACCGGCTTGAACCCGCGAAAGTACGGCGCGTAGCCTGGCATCGCTTCGACCAGCACGGTGGGGCTGATGGCGTTGACCCGCAGGCCGCGTGGCAACTCGATGGCGGCGGCGCGCACGAAGGCATCGATGGCACCATTGACCAGGCTGGCTGAACTGCCGGTGGCAATCGGGTCGCGGCTGGTGATGCCGGTGGTGAAGGTGAACGAGCCGCCATCATTGATGAATTCGCGCCCGATCAGCAGCAGGTTGACCTGGCCCATGAGCTTGTCGTTCAGGCCCAGGGCGAAGTCTTGTTCGCTCATTTCGGCCAGCGGCTTGAAGGTCACGTTGCCCGCCGTGCATACCAGGGCGTCGAAGCGGCCGGTCTGTTCGAACAGGCGGCGGATCGAGCCGCTGTCGCTGATGTCGGCCTGGTAATCGCCGCTGTTGCGGCCGATGCGGATCACCGCGTGACGCTGTTGCAGTTCGTGGGCCACGGCCGAGCCGATGGTGCCGCTGGCGCCGATCAACAGAATTTTCATGGGACAGTTCCTTGCTGGGTGAGGACGAGGTTTGAGTCTAGAGTGGATTTTTCTGCGGATAAGCGTGCTAATGGGCAACCTTTGGTTTTCATGTGGAAACAATCCATGAGTGACTACGACGACCTGGCTGCGTTTGCCGTATTGATGGATGCCGGTAGCTTTACCCTGGCGGCCGAGCAACTGGGCTGGAGCAAGGGCCAGTTGTCCAAGCGCATCAGCCAGTTGGAGAGCAGTCATTCGGTCAAGCTGTTGCACCGCACCACACGGCGCCTGAGCCTGACCGCGGCGGGCGCGGCGCTGTTGCCGCAGGCGCAGGCGCTGGTACGCCAACTGAGCCAGGCGCGCCAGGCGTTGTCGCGGCTCAAGGACGACCTGGCAGGCCCTGTGCGCGTCACCGTGCCGGTGTCGCTGGGCGAGACGTTTTTCGAAGGTTTGCTGCTTGAACTGGGGGGCCAGTACCCGGACCTGCAGATCGAGCTGGAGCTGGACAACGCCTACCGTGACCTGCTGCGCGACGGCTTCGACCTGGCGATCCGGCAGAGCCCGGGCAGCGACGAGCGTCTGGTGGCGCGGCCGTTGCTGGCCATGCAGGAGCTGACCTGCGCCAGCCCGGCGTACCTGGC
>NZ_JAAHBU010000104.1 GCF_010671725.1 Pseudomonas brassicae
TGGATTGTCGCCACCGCTGGAGGCTTGAGTTTCACAAGGTTGAACTTGTCAGGGATACATGCAGGGATACAGCGTGTGTGACGCTCCACCTGTTTGATGGCTGTTTGAGGCCTGCGAAGCCTTCATGTCTGAACAGCGCCAGCAATCAGCATGGGCTCGATTTCGCGTAGCAATTGATAAGGATCGGCTTGGATATTGCGAGCGACATTCAGGAACTCAATCACATCCAGCCTTCGCTCACCTCTTTCGTACTTCGAGACATAGGATTGCGGTCGTCCGAGCCGAGCCGAGAGGTCTTGCTGGGTCATCTGCGCCGCTTTGCGTGCTTCCACCAGCAGGGCGAGCAACCGTTGGTAGGGCGTGGAATAGATGGTTTTCATAGGGTCACCGGATCAGAGCCGGATACCTAAATAATCCTAATTTAGGTTTATCCCAAAACAGGTTTTAGTTAGCATGTGGGCGTCAGAGAGGGCGACGCATGCTGAGAGTGTGGAAATGGATTATCCAATGGTGCGGAAGGGGGAGGTTTTCCACTGCTCAGCCGCATAGGTACGCTATCAGGCGTTCGCCGTTGGGGCGGCTGTCGATACGTTTTGATGGCGGTCCGAGCTATCCCGAAATGGTCAGTGACCTGAAGGGCGCTTTTGAGCGCTATGGGCATGTGGTCAGGTTGTGCGAGGAGCTTTCAGGTGCAGAGTGGGCTAGGCGCATTACAGACTCTGGCATATTAATCAGCGCAGATGAACTCAATGCTGTTTTGACCTTGCTGCCGTCACCTTCGCAAGACACGCCATCACCTTTGTAGTGAACGGTGAGGTTGAAATTGGCTTGCACTCTCCACCTGCAATCGAAGCCACTTTCTTCGGGGAAACATTAGGTTTAGTGCCCTTGTTCAGCTATTTAGGCAATCCTGACACCAGCAGGTGCGCATCGCCGCCACGGCCTGGCTGGAGCCTTGGTCGATGGCCGCGATAATCTGTTCGATTTCCTGGGGCGATTGCTGGGTACGATGCGCCAGTGCCCTTACCTCATCGGCCACCACCGCAAAGCGGCGTGCTTGCTCTCCGGCGCGGGCAGCTTCGATAGCAGCGTTGAGCGCCAACAGGTTGGTTTGCTCGGCAATGGCACGAATGACCGAGAGCGCCTGGCTGATGTCACGTACATGATTGGCCAGATGCTCGACACTACCGGAAGTTTGGGTGACGTCCTCGGCCAGCCGAACAATGGAACTGACCATCTGCCCAACCTGCTCACGACCATTGCGTGACGTCTGGTCGGCCTGGCGCGAGGCTTCCGAGGTGCTCACGGCGTTCCGCGCCACCTCCTCTATGGCGCTGGTCATCTCGTTCACAGCGGTGGCTGCCTGCTCGATTTCCGCATTCTGTTGGTGCAGGCCACGGGTCGAGTCCTCGGTCACCGAATGCAACTGTTCGGAGGCAGAGGCCAACTGGTTGGCGGAGTCGGCGATATGCTGGATGGTGCCACGCAGGCTGACCTGCATGTCCTGCAGGGCGCTCAGCAACTGTGCCGGTTCGTCCTTGCCCACGACCTCGACATGTCGGCTCAGGTCGCCGGACGCTACTACCCGGGCCTGTTCCACCGCTTGCGCCAGGGGGAGGACCAGGCTTCGGGTGAAAATCATCGCGAGTGCAGCGGTCAGCAATACGGCCACCAGCATGATGAAGATCACCATCTTCATTGAGTCGTTGAACGCGGTATTGGTGGCGGTTGCAGCACGTTTGGCACCTTCGTCGTTGACCCGGGTCAGCTCGTCCAGAGCCCTGGCAACGTTTTCGGCATAGTCGCCGAGCTTCTGCGCCACCAACTGCCGGGTCGCCTCCAGATCGCCGGAGCGACTGAGTGAAACGGTCATCCTGGACTGCTCCATATAGAGTGCCTTGGCGGCTTTGTAGGTCTCGTACAGTGCACGTTCCTCCTTGGACGAAATCAGCGATTCATAACGGCGCTCGCTCGTTTCCAGGTCGCGTTCGGCCTTTTCCAGGCTAGCCAGCGTACTGTCCCTGGCACTCCCCTCCACCAGCGCATAGCGCAAGGTCATGGCGCGAATGCGCGAACTGGTCGCACTCGTATCGTTGACCGCCATGATCGATGGCAGCCAGTTGTCATTGACCTCGTCGCTGTGCCCATCCATCTGGTTCATCTGATAGAGCGAGATGAGCCCCAGCACGATCAACAAAAGCCCCAACGACTAAAATGCCAAGGTCGAGCGCAAGCCAATCCGTATTTGTCTAAACCACATGATGAGTTCCCGAATAGCTACAACAGGTTGATAGGCAACGCACGCCAGGGGTTTGCGGCCCGATCGGCAGACGCCGTCGAGATCATTATTCTATTCAGTGCAAAGGCGGGATTGATGTGGCACGAGGCATGCGGCGGCAGTTGCCGCAAGGCATGCTTCTTCGCTCAACGACCTGGCAGCATGCGCCTCAGGGTGTTGTCCTTGAACCAGTGGTGGTGAAGCAGACCCGCCACAGCATGCATGCCGATCAGCCAATAACCGGCGCTACCAAACCATTCATGCCAGCCCTTTAGTTGTCGGGCCAAGGCGGGATCTAGAGAGATGAGTGATGGCAGCGAGATATCCCAGTACGGTAGTGGTTTGCCTGCGGCGCTCAGCATCAACCAGGCCAGCAATGGTGTGACGATCATCAGGCCGTACAGTGCCAGGTGCATGAGTTGCGCTACCGCGTTCTGCCAAGCCGGTGGTTGCGGCCGTATCGGCGGGCGGGGAGTCAGACGGCCCAGCAGGCGGACCCAGACCAGCGCGAAGACCGCCAGGCCCAGCAGACCATGGAAGCCCAGCAGAGGCCCCTTCAGAACATGCCCCTTGGGCAGGGCCCCACGCAGTTCGATACAGGCATAGATGCCGATGAACAGGATTACCATGCTCCAGTGCATGATGATGGACAGGCGACCGTAACGGTCAGTGCTTGAGTCGCGCTTCATATCCTTGGCCTCTCGGAGTGGAACAGACGATGCCAAGGTGCCGTCTGAAGCTTAAGGAAGTCTGAAGTCCGTGGCGGCCTTACGCTCAAGTGGGATCGACAGGGTCGCGGCAAGTCCACCGATCGCCCGGTTTTCAAGACGCACCTGCCCGCCCATGCGCTCAACGATGGTGGCGACGATGGATAGTCCAAGACCGGCGCCATTGGGGCTGTTTCGGCTGTAGAAGCGTTCGAACACTCGCGACAGGCTCGCCTCGTCGATACCCGGCCCTTCGTCTTCGACGGTTAACTCAGCCTCACCGTCTGACTGCCTGAGCGACACCGTTATTCGCCCTCCCGCCGGTGAGTGCTCCACCGCGTTCGCCACCAGGTTCTGCAAGGCGATGCCCAGCACGCCCGGATCGACAGCCAGATGGTGATCACCCTCGCCGATGTCCAGCGACGGCTCCAGGCCACGGTCGAGAATCCAAGGGGTCAACTCCGCCAATGTATCGGTGACAACCTGCGTGAGATTGATCGGGGGGCTCGCACGTTGTCCCAGGCGCGGCTCCAGGCGGGCCAGGGTCAGCAACTGGTTGACCACCCGGGCCAGGCGATCGACACCGCCGATCAGGAAGCCCTGGGCCTTTTGCCGTTCGGCCTCGGTGGTGGCCGCCTGGGCGTTCTGTGCGTGCAGGCGCAGGATGGCCAGCGGGGTGCGCATTTCATGGGCCGCGTCGGCGATGAAGCGATGCTCGCGACGCAACAGGTCCTCGATCTGTGCCAACAGACGGTTGATAGCCGCCTGCATGGGTTCCAGCTCCGATGGCAAGGGCACCAGTTGTAGCGGCTCCAGAGAATCGGCATGCCGGGCGCGGATGACATTGGCCATATTCTGCAAGGGTTGCAGGCCCCATCCGATCGCGGCCCAGACCAGCAAGGCGAGGGCCAGGCTGCCAATCAGGAAGGGAAACAGGGTATGACGGACGATCCGGTCGATCAGGTCGTAGCGGACATCCTCGCGTTCGCCGACCCAGATGACCCAATGCCGTTCTGGTACGGGAAGGACGAAACCGCGCCACTGTTCACCATTGACCGGAAAATCGGCAAAGCCCGAAGAGACTGGAAGCGGCCCCAAGACCGGGGCGCTGGGGGTATGAACCAACAGTTTGCCGGTATCATCCCAGACCTGAAAGGCCAGCTTGCTTTCATAAGGATGGCCAACCCTGTGCCGCCCAGCCTTGCCCAGGGCGTCGTTGAAGGCCTGGTAAAGTTCCTCACGGCTACCGTCTTGGACCGGAATGCTCATTACGCCCTCTAGCAGGCGAGCATTCTGTGCAAGATGGGCATCATAGACCTCGGTGATTTCGCGGCGGCTGTCATGGTAGTTGTACAGCGCCAACAGGCTGGTCCCCAGCACCAGCAAAAGCATCACCCGCCATAGCGTTCGCTGTCGCAGCGAGCTCATGCCTTGCCCTCGACCAGATAGCCGATACCGCGCACAGTGCGGATCAGGCCGTTGAACAGCTTCTTGCGCAGGTGGTAGATATTCACTTCCAGGGTGTTGCTTTCCGGTTCTTCGTCCCAGCCATAGAGCAATTGGGTCAGGCGCTCGCGGGTGAAGACCTTGCCCGGTTGAGCTAGTAGTTCATGCAGCAGTACATACTCCTTGGGCGTGAGGATCACCGGCTCACCGTTGTAATGCACTTGCTGGGTTGCAGGATCGAGGCTGACGCCGGCATGTTCGATCAGCACCTTGGCTCGCCCAGCGCTGCGCCGCAGCAAGGCACGCAGGCGGGCTTTGAGTTCGTTGAGGTCGAACGGCTTGACCAGGTAGTCGTCAGCACCGGCATCCAGACCGGTGATTCGGTCCTCAGTGGCATCCCGGGCAGTGAGGATGAGCACCGGCAGGCTGTCGCCCCCAGCCCTGACCGCCGCAGCAGCTCGATGCCGTCCAGACGCGGCAGGCCCAGATCGAGGATCGCCAGGTCGAATGTCTCATGCTGCAGAGCATGCAAGCCACTTGCCCCGTCCCGCAGCCAGTCGAGGGTATAGCCCTCCTGGCGCAAGCCATCGCAGATCCCCTCGCCCAGTGCGGTATCGTCCTCAACCAGCAGCAGCCGCATAGTCAGTCCTGTTTATCCTTGATCGCCTTGAGTAAAGCATCGATATCGCCGCGCCGGCCCTGGTCGGCCAGCTCGCGTCCCGGCCGCGGTGGTGCCTGCAAGGCTTTCTCCAGCGCCAGGCGGGCTTCGCCATAGCGTTTTTGCCGGAACAGATGATCGGCCCAGAAGTAGTTGCTGTCGATACCGTTGGGGTTGATCTGCAAAGCCTGGCGCAACAGGGTCTCGGCCTTGTCTGCGTCACCATATCCGATCGGCCAGCCGGGTACCTGATCGTACAGCGTGCCCAGACTGGTGTAGGCCGAGCCCTGCAGGGCGGTGGGGTCCAGTTTCATTGCCTGCTCCAGACTAGCCTTCGCCGCCTTGGCCTTGCTCAGTGCGCCCAGCCCGCCGGTAGCACCGGCCCAACTGCTGTTGATGATACCGTCCCAGATCAGCGGCTCGGCTGCGTCGGGGTATTGATGAACGAAGCCTGCGGCATCGCTGGCCAGCTTCTCGAAGGCGGCTGCACGCTGCTCCTTTGGTGTCTGGTACTGGATCTGTGCCCAGCGTTGCTGCAACTCGCCCAGATGTTGGGTGCCCGTCTGGTCCAGCGCCCAGGTCAGGGGGCTGAATGCCAGCAGACTGGCTACAAAAAAACGTTTCATTTGATCGACTCCTTGGAGTGGCTGCCGATGTAACGACGGATCACTGGCAATTGTTTGCGCAGTGCACGATCTACCACCCCCGGCAGCATGCCGTTGAGGCGTACGAAGAGCTTTTCCGGCCAACCCAGATAGAGTTCGCTACATTCGGACTGCACAGCCTCAAGCACAGCTCTGGCAACGTCCGCTGGATCGTCCATACCGACCTTGAGAGCCTTGTTGAGGGCGGTAGCGGCGCTGCTGTTCATACTCGTGCGGGTAGCCCTGGGGGCGGCGTACAGCACATTCACCGTGGTATCGGCCAACTCCCGGCGCAACGCTTCGGAAAAGCCTCGTAGGGCGAACTTGCTGGCGCAGTAGGTGGCATAACCCGGATAGCCGATCGAACCATAGGTCGAGCCGACGTTGACCACCAGTGCACTAGCCTGCGCGCGTAACAAGGGCAGGCAAGCTCGGGTCAATTGCAGGGGCGCCTTGAGATTGATATCCAGCAACTCGTCGAGCGTATGCTCGTCCAACTGGTCGAGCAAAGCGAAGCGATTGATCCCGGCCGCATTGATCAGCACATTGACCCCGCACATTTCCCGGGCCCGTCCCACGACCAGCTCACGGTCTTCGCGAGTACGCAAGTCGGCGCTCTGCCAGGACAGCCGATGCGGGTAGCGTTTTAACAAACCGGCCAACTTGCCCATCTGCCGGCTCACAGCCAGCACCCGGGCGCCGGCCGCGCACAGTTGCTCGGCTAGCTCCAGGCCGATGCCACCGCTGGCACCGGTAAGGATCACCACTGAATCAGACAAGCGCATGGTGCACCTCTTGCTGACCGGAACGCGGCAGGCTCTGGAACATCGCGGCGTACAGGCGGTACACCACCTTGGCAGCTTGGATCACTGCCTGTTGGTCGGCAGGGTCGTCGAGGCGATCCATCAGGTTCCGGTAGGTGGCCATGTGGTCCTGATCCAGAGCACCGTGAGAGCTGAGATAACTGAAGGCCTTGTCAGGCAGGTCCAGCGTGCTCTGGATAGTCTCGGCGGCCTGGGTCGCCAGAGCGATACTGGTGCCTTCGAGCACGTTGACCATGCCAAACAACCCGACCGGGTTGCTGCGGGCAATCAGGTCGTAGAGGTAGGCCACCATTAGCTCGATAGGCAACCCCGGACGGCCGTCACGCACGCCCTCCCAGTCGCCGCCACAGGCATGGATATCGTTGAGGATCCACTGTTCGTGGCCATACTCCTCCTCGATATATTCGCAAACTGCACCGCGTAGCCACTCCAGGCGCGACGGCAAGCGCGCGCCGCAGGCCATCATCAGCGGCACGGTGTGACGGACATGGTGATAGGCCTGGGTCAGGAAGGCGATGTAATTGTCCAGGCTGACCTCGCCGGCCAGTGCCTCACGGATTACCGGGACGGCAAACAGCGCCTGGCGTTCCTGGGCGGTTTGCATTTGCAGGGTGTCGAAAAAGGACATGGCGAACCTCACAACGGAATGTCGGATAACAGGGAGTGGTAACGCTTCAGGATCGCCTCGCGTCGGGGGCGGCCATTGGCGGTCAGGGTTTCCTCGCGGCTATCAAGGGGTGCCGGCAGCCGCCGCCAGGCATGCACCCTGGCGTAATCTGGAAGCCGTGCATTGCACTGCCGGACCGCCTGTTCGATGGTGTCGTCACTGGCATTCGGATCCAGGGGCCAAAGCAGTGCACTGTTGCGCGGCAGGCCCTCGCCATGCACGAATGCCTGGGCCAGTATCCCGCCCTGGGTCAGTTCGGCTTCCACCCATTCAGGGTTGACGTTGCGCCCGAAGCTGGTAATGAACTGGTGTTTCTTACGCCCGCTCAGGTACAGGTAGCCCTGCTCGTCGAAATAACCAAGGTCACCGGTGGCCCACCACTGCGCCTGGAATGACGGCTCTTCCAGGTAACCCAACAGAGTCGATCCGGCGACCATGACCTCGCCGTCCTCGGCGATCCTTACCCGTACATGGGGCAGCGGTTTGCCAACGCTACCCAGACGCACCGAGCCAGGCCGGTTAAGGGCTACCACCGATGCGCACTCGGACAGGCCGTACCCCTCGAACACCGGCAGGCCGATCGCTTCGGCGCGAGCCAGCAGACCAGGGGATACACGGGCGCCGCCCACGGCGACGAAACGCAGCGGACCGACCTGCATCAGTCCACGTTCGATCGCGGAGACCAAGCCCATCAACAATTGCGGTACCAGGATCAGGCTGTGCGCACCGCTCATAGCTATGGCACCGAGCAAGCGCTTGAAGTCCACCTGACTGGCACCGCCTATACCCAGTTGCGTTTGCGGATAGAGCAGCGCGCAGGCACCGGCCATCAACGCGGCATAGACGCCGAGGTTTTCCAGCAGAATCCCGAGCGGCAGTACCGCCAGGTAGCGATGCGCGGCAGTTTCACGGCTCGCCGCCTCCAACTCCCGAGCCACCCGCAGCATAGTGTCGGCGCTCAGGCACACGCCCTTGGGGCGGCCAGTGCTGCCGGAGGTATAGGTGATCTTTGCGGTCCCTTTGGGCAACGCTGTGGATACCGCGACAACCCGCGTCCAGAAACCATCGCCCTGGCTGAAACAGTGCTTGATGAGGCGCTCGTTCCATTGTTCCTCGACCAATGCCAAGGTAGCGCCGCTCTGCTGAAGGCAATGCTCAAACTGTGCGGTGCTGAAAAACGACGGTATGAATGCACATGGCCGTTCAGCGAATAGCGCCGCCAGGTCCCAGAGCAAGGCCTCGGGCCCGTTGTCCAGGGCCATTAACAAAGCACCAGGCTCCTGCTCGCGCAAGGCATTGGCACGTGCGCCTACCTCAACCAGGAGTTCCATCCAGGTCAGACGTCGGGTAGCACCCTGCAGGGCGACTTCGTCGCTCCGATCCCGGGCATTTATCGTCAATATCTGCTGAAAACGCTCTAACTCACGCGGCATGGCCGGTCTCCTGGGTGATCGCCGGCAAGCCCAGGCGCTGGAATACCCCTGCTCGGGTCAAGGCGTCGAAGCCATAACCGATATTGCCAGCGAAGACCTGAGGGCGCTGGGCGTAGTAAGTACCCCACTGGTCCTGCTCTCCGTCCAGGCGAGCGGGATCGGCCACTGCCAGCACGCTGGGCCGCAGACCCAAGCGCTGGAAACTGTTGATCAGCGAGGCAGCACCTGTGAACGCCACCCACTTCAGTCCCCTGATGGCCAACAACCAAGTGACCACGATGATGATAATTCGGGCACTGCCAGCACTCAGCGACGCCAGATTGCCCACTTCGACCAGGCAATCGCGCTCCAGCGCACTGCCTGCCAGCCGTGAAACAGCAACCTCCAGTGGCTCGTCCAGATAGCGCTCGAGAAACAACGGTCCAGCGTGGGCCGGACGAACGCCGGCTGCTGCGATCAGCCGCCCGTGACGGTCGTACAGCGCCAGTAGTTCCGGCAAGTAATGCTGCACATCTGCCTGATGGATAGCGGCGAAACATTCGTGAATGAAGTGCTCCAGCTCCCCGCGACCAGGATCATGATCTCGGTGAAGGGACAACTGCGCGTGACGCTCGGCATGGCTGCCGACAGACAATGGGAGCAGGCTGCTCCATTCAAGCTGGGTCATGAAATTCCCCCCGATTGGGCTCGATGGGGGGAGTATCGGCGTCGAATCTGAAGGGAGTCTGAAGGACCCGACAAACCAGTGACTTACTGACCTGGGCTGAGAAGTGCGAGCGTGTCCATGCTCATTAGCTCTACGCAGGTCGCCTTCACGAAGAAGGCGTCAGGACCTTGCCTGCTTCTGTAGGACTTGGGCGGGCTAAAATGATCGTGGTCGTTTCAGGCGTTGGGACAGAAACCTACGACCAACCATCACAGTGGTCTGCCAGATTCGGAGCTAAGCTGAAGGCTCAGTATCTGGATAACCATCTATGAGGCAGTCACTTTCTGACGCTATCGTTTCGTTGGAGCCGTTGACTAAAGAGGCGATCGAAGCGCTGCGCCGCTATCACGAGGCTCAGAATGCGGGAGCAGCATCTGATGAGGTCGAACGCCTCCGCCTTCTTGCGGAGAGCCTTTTTCAGACGGTTTCGGCGTATCAGGCAAGCTTGCTTGGCGCACCTATACCATCTCGTCACTGACGCTTACTCAACGATGGTTATCTTCCCCCGGCCTTTCTGGCAGGCCGCTTTGGGTCGAAAGGGGTCGTTCGTGAGCGACTGCTTCCGACCCAAAGCTGACAGGCGCGGAACAATTCCGTCGGAAGTTGGCGGAGAAAGACACAGATGGAACTTCAGGAGCCACGATGAGCGAAGCGAGTGCGTAGGAGTCTACTCGGATATGATGGAAGGATGCCATCCGGATAACGTCATGACCGCAAACGAAGATTTGATTAATTGGAATACCCGCTGGCGCCTTGCTGGTGGAGTTGTGACTTGCAGGACATGTCATTCCCGACAGCCTGAGACTCACCGAGGAAAGGCTTTTGAGCATCTTCCGGGTTGTGGTCATGCGGGGCAGTACAGCACGCCGTGGGATGACCTAGACATGATCTGCCAGAGCTTCAAACACTACAAATGACCTGTTATCCCAATCAATCGTAGTGGCACCGACTGCTTCTGGCCGACTTCGGCCTTTGGCCACGGCAGCTATGGGTCGATAGCTGCCGTCCACAAATGACTGCTTTCGGCCATAGGCAGTATGACGGAACTCCAGAGGAGCGGTCTGTAGGGCTCGGACGAAATCGCTAGGGTGCGGCGTCGTCTTGGCATCGCCCACTCCGTAGCCACGGGTGAACAATCGGGCTTAAATTGCAGCGTTCAATCTGGCCAACTGCGGTGTCGTGAAGGGCTGTAGGGGGGATTGCCACAAGTCGAGAAAGCGAAGTCAGCCAGACGGCAACAATGTGATCCTGTTTTTTTTTGGGGATCTGAGCCTGTTTTTAACGGGTCAACGCTCTATAGAGTGTGTATCCGACACACAAGTGGACAGTGATCGGCCTGCCACTGTTTCTGGCTCTCTGAAGACCGGACGAATCGAGAGTCTTCAGGAATTTACCATGAATCCTCGTCCAAGCTTTCAGAGTAAGACCTTCCACCAATCGCAACGTGACATTCTCGGCATGATTGCGACCGATCAGCATCTGGGCGATGTACTCTGCGCCATCTGCCAGATGCTCGACACACAGACTCCCGAAACCTACTGCTCTATTCTGTTGGCGGATGCCGAGGGCAAACACTTGCTCAACGCCGCGGCACCCGGCCTGCCGACCGAGTACAGTGAGGCGATAGATGGCATGGCCATTGGTCCGCACGAAGGGACCTGCGGCACCGCAGCTTTCCGGCGTGAGCTTGTAGTCACCGAAGACATTGCCCGGGACCCGAACTGGGAACGCTTCCGCAGCCTGGCGCAGGAGCATAACCTGCGTTCCTGCTGGTCAGTTCCTTTGCTCTCCCATCAAGGAACTGTGTTAGGCACATTTGCCCTGTACCAAAAGAGTATCCATGCGCCGGACGACGCACAGATTCAACAACTGGTCTTTGCCGCCCAGCTGGCAGTCATTGCGATCCGCCATGAGCGTGACGGTCGGCGCCTGGAGGAAAGCGAACAATGGTTTCGTTCATTGTTCACCTATAACCCCAATCCGGTGTTCGCCCTCGATCTGGCCGGCAACATTCAAAGTGTGAATCCAGCAGGACTGAAGCTGAAACCACACACTGCAATCAATTTCATTGGTCATCACTTTTCCCATCTGGTGCTCGATGAGGATCTGCAGCGGGTCAGTCAGCATTTTTGCGCAGCCCGTGCCGGAGCGCCTCAGCGCTTCGAGGCACAGCTTCGCGACGAAAGTGAGCAACTGTTGACCATGGATATCTCCAACCTGCCCATCATGGTCAACGGAGAAATTGTCGGAGTATTCGGCATTGCCCGGGATATCAGCGCGCAGAAACATTTCGAACACGAATTGAGCTTCAACGCCAGCCATGATCGGCTGACCGGTTTGCTTAACCGTGTTTCGCTTGAAGAGCGACTGGTTCTGGATTGCCACATCAGTCGTCGGCGTAATCGGCGTCTGGCGGTGATGTGCATTGACCTGGATGGATTCAAATCCATTAACGATTCGATCGGGCATTTTTTTGGCGATCAGGTGCTGATCGAGGTGGCGCAACGTATGACCCAGCAAGTTCGTCCCGGTGACACCATCGTGCGCATGGGCGGTGACGAATTCATTGTGCTGCTGCCTGACCTGCTTCGTGACGAGGACGCTGTACCGGTAGCGGAGCGCATGATGGCCAGCATTGCCAGACCCTACTGCATCCAGGGCATTGACCTGCATGTGAGTGCAAGCGTCGGCATCACGCTGAGCGATGGCCACACCGAGAAGCCGATGCAACTGATCCAGCAGGCGGACATGGCCATGTACAAAGCCAAACAGGAAGGGCGCAACAACTTTCAGTGGTACACCAGCGACCTAAATCAACGTGTTTGCGAGCACGCGAGCCTGCGCAATGACCTGCAAAAGGCTATCGAAACTCAATCCTTCCAGTTGCATTACCAACCGCAGATAGACGCACGCACGGGGCGGGTGGTCGGGATCGAAGCGTTGCTGCGCTGGGATCATCCGGAAAAAGGATTTATCTCGCCAGCGGTGTTTGTGCCGGTGGCAGAGGACAGTGGCCAGATCATCGCGCTGAGCCTTTGGGTGCTCGATACCGCCTGCGCACAGCTGCGACAGCTAAGCGAACAGGGCATCACAGGTCTTTCGATGGCCGTGAATATTTCGCCGATTCATTTCCTGCGGGGGGAATTCGTCGAATGTATCCAGGCAGTGCTGAACAGGTACGAACTTAGCGCCGGGCAGTTGGAACTGGAGATTACAGAGTCGCTCTTGTTGCATAACGTTGAACAAGCCATCAACACTTTGCACCAGCTCAAGGCTCTAGGTGTACGCATTGCGCTCGATGATTTCGGCACCGGCTACTCCAGCCTCAGCTACCTCAAGCGTTTACCCATCGACAAGATCAAGATTGACCGTTCTTTCATCCAGGATATCGCTACCGACCATCACGATGCAGCGATCACCCAAGGTATTATTTCCATGGCCCATCACCTCAGCCTGACGGTGGTTGCCGAAGGTGTGGAAACCAAGTCTCAAATCGATTTCCTGAAGGGCAGTCGCTGCGATATTTTTCAGGGGTATTACTTTGCCAAACCGATGCCCTGTGCAGACCTCAAAGCCTTCCTTAGCCTACGCGCATCCCGGTCCTTGACGCCCGGTCTTGTCTGTTCGCGGGTTTGAACAGGAAAATTCGCAGATTCAAACGAGTCCGGTAGTCCTGAACTACACTTCAGTTGCCACTTCTGTCCTAGAGCGTTCTTGGTGAGCGCTTTGGATCTCTTGCTGGGTGCAGATGCGTTTGGGGAACTGAACGCTTCAGCCCCAAGCTCTGCTCAACACGCCTGGCC
>NZ_JAAHBU010000105.1 GCF_010671725.1 Pseudomonas brassicae
GCAGCCTTTCGCTGGCAAGCCAGCTCCCACAGGTACGGCGTTGCACTCCAGTGCAGTGGGCAACCTGTGGGAGCTGGCTTGCCAGCGAAGGCGCCCGAAAGGTCGACGTCACTGTGATGGTTTTTTGGTTGCCTGTACTTGTACATACAAGTAAATGTGTGTTTGTATTGCACCCATGGCAGTGCCATCCCGAATTCGCCTTTCGCTCGAGGAGCCCTTACGTGACGAACAAGCACAATAAATTCCGTGACGTCGAAATCCGCGCCGCCCGCGGCACCCAGCTCACCGCCAAGAGCTGGCTGACCGAAGCGCCGCTGCGCATGCTGATGAACAACCTCGACCCGGAAGTCGCCGAGAACCCGAAAGAGCTGGTGGTGTACGGCGGCATCGGCCGCGCCGCACGCAACTGGGAGTGCTACGACAAGATCGTCGAGAGCCTCACCCACCTGAACGACGACGAGACCCTGCTGGTGCAATCCGGCAAGCCGGTCGGCGTGTTCAAGACCCACAGCAACGCCCCGCGCGTACTGATCGCCAACTCCAACCTGGTGCCGCACTGGGCCAACTGGGAACACTTCAACGAACTGGATGCCAAGGGCCTGGCCATGTACGGCCAGATGACTGCCGGCAGCTGGATCTACATCGGCAGCCAGGGCATTGTGCAGGGCACCTACGAAACCTTCGTCGAAGCCGGCCGCCAGCACTACAACGGCAGCCTCAAGGGCAAGTGGGTACTCACCGCCGGCCTGGGCGGCATGGGCGGCGCGCAGCCACTGGCCGCGACCCTGGCCGCGCCTGCTCGCTGAACATCGAATGCCAGCAGAGCCGCATCGACTTCCGCCTGAGCAGCCGCTACGTCGACGAACAGGCCACCGACCTCGACGACGCGCTGGCGCGTATTGCCAAGTACACCGCCGAAGGCAAGGCCATCTCCATCGCGCTGCTGGGCAATGCTGCCGAGATCCTGCCAGAGCTGGTCAAGCGTGGCGTGCGCCCCGACATGGTCACCGACCAGACCAGCGCTCATGACCCGCTCAACGGCTACCTGCCGGCCGGCTGGAGCTGGGAACAGTACCGCGACCGTGCGCAGACCGAGCCGGCTGCCGTGGTCAAGGCTGCCAAGCAGTCGATGGCCGTGCACGTGCAGGCCATGCTCGACTTCCAGAAACAGGGCATTCCGACCTTCGACTATGGCAACAACATCCGCCAGATGGCCAAGGAAGAGGGCGTGGCCAATGCCTTCGACTTCCCAGGCTTCGTACCAGCCTATATCCGCCCGCTGTTCTGCCGTGGCGTGGGGCCGTTCCGCTGGGCCGCGCTGTCGGGCGATGCCCAGGACATCTACAAGACCGACGCCAAGGTCAAGCAACTGATCCCCGACGACGCGCACCTGCACAACTGGCTGGACATGGCCCGCGAGCGCATCAGCTTCCAGGGCCTGCCGGCACGTATCTGCTGGGTCGGCCTGGGCCTGCGCGCCAAGCTGGGCCTGGCGTTCAACGAAATGGTACGCAGCGGCGAGCTGTCGGCACCGATCGTGATCGGCCGCGACCACCTGGACTCCGGCTCCGTCTCCAGCCCCAACCGTGAAACCGAAGCCATGCAGGACGGCTCCGATGCGGTGTCCGACTGGCCGCTGCTCAACGCCTTGCTCAACACTGCCAGCGGTGCGACCTGGGTCTCGCTGCACCACGGTGGTGGTGTGGGCATGGGCTTCTCGCAGCACTCGGGCATGGTCATCGTGTGCGACGGTACCGATGAAGCCGCCGAGCGTATTGCCCGCGTACTGCACAACGACCCGGCCACGGGCGTGATGCGCCATGCCGATGCCGGTTATCAGATCGCCATCGACTGCGCGAAAGAGCAGGGCCTGAACCTGCCGATGATCACGCGCTGATTGGTGCGCACTGGTTGATACTGAATTCATGACAGGCGTGAACGCCTTTCGAGACGGAGCAATAACGTGACCCAATTGACCCTGAAGCCTGGCACCCTGACCTTGGCTCAGCTGCGTGCGATCTACCAGCAACCGCTGACCCTGCAACTGGACGCCAGCGCCGACCAGCAGATCGAAGACAGCGTGGCCTGCGTCGAGCAGATCCTTGCCGAAGACCGTACCGCCTACGGCATCAACACCGGTTTTGGCCTGCTGGCCTCGACCCGCATCGCCAGCTGCGACCTGGAAAACCTGCAGCGCTCGCTGGTGCTGTCCCACGCCGCCGGCGTCGGCGCGCCACTGGACGACGCGCTGGTGCGCCTGATCATGGTGCTCAAGGTCAACAGCCTGAGCCGTGGTTTCTCCGGCATCCGGCGCAAGGTGATCAACGCGCTGATCGCGCTGATCAACGCCCAGGTGTACCCGCACATCCCGCTCAAGGGTTCGGTCGGTGCTTCGGGCGACCTCGCGCCCCTGGCGCACATGTCGCTGGTGTTGCTGGGCGAAGGCAAGGCCCGCCATAAAGGCCAATGGCTATCCGCTACCGAAGCGTTGGCGGTGGCCGGCCTGGAGCCGCTGACCCTGGCCGCCAAGGAAGGCCTGGCCTTGCTCAACGGCACCCAGGCGTCCACTGCCTATGCCCTGCGCGGCCTGTTCGAAGGCGAAGACCTGTTTGCCGCGGCAGTCGCCTGCGGCAGCCTCACCGTCGAAGCGGTACTGGGCTCGCGCTCGCCGTTCGACGAGCGCATTCACCAGGCCCGTGGCCAGCGTGGCCAGATCGATTCGGCCGCCTGCTACCGCGACCTGTTGGGCGACGGCACTGAGGTGTCGGCCTCGCACAAGGACTGCGGCAAGGTCCAGGACCCGTACTCGCTGCGCTGCCAGCCACAAGTGATGGGCGCCTGCCTGACCCAGTTGCGTCAGGCTGCCGAGGTGCTGGTGGTGGAGGCCAACGCGGTGTCCGACAACCCGCTGGTGTTCGCCAAGGAAGGGGACGTGATCTCCGGCGGTAACTTCCACGCGGAGCCGGTGGCCATGGCCGCCGACAACATGGCCCTGGCCATCGCCGAGATCGGTTCGCTGAGCGAACGCCGCATCTCGCTGATGATGGACAAGCACATGTCGCAATTGCCGCCGTTCCTGGTGGCCAATGGCGGGGTCAACTCCGGCTTCATGATCGCCCAGGTCACGGCGGCCGCGCTGGCCAGCGAGAACAAGGCGCTGGCGCACCCGCACAGCGTCGACAGCATCCCCACCTCGGCCAACCAGGAGGACCACGTGTCGATGGCCCCGGCCGCCGGCAAGCGGTTGTGGGAAATGGCTGAAAACACCCGTGGCGTGCTGGCCGTGGAATGGCTGGCGGCCTGCCAGGGCCTGGACCTGCGCACCGGCCTCAAGACCTCGCCGAAACTGGAGCAGGCCCGCCAGGCCCTGCGTGGCAAGGTCGCCCACTACGACAAGGACCGTTTCTTCGCCCCCGATATCGAGGCGGCCATCGCCTTGCTGGCCGAAGGCACGCTGACCGGCCTGCTGCCGGCCAAGGTGCTGCCTAGCCTCTGACGCCACGGCTGGCCGTGCAGGCCAGCCGTCTGCCGCGCGACCCAGCCGGGTTCGTGCTGCTTTTCGCCTACAAAAAAAACAGGAACGCGAAAATGCAATCTCAAGCACAAGGTCTCAAGCGCGGGCTCACGGCCCGGCATATTCGATTCATGGCACTGGGCTCGGCCATCGGCACGGGCTGTTCTACGGCTCTGCCGCGGCTATCCAGATGGCCGGTCCCGCGGTACTGCTGGCCTACCTGATCGGCGGCGCGGCCGTGTTCATGGTCATGCGCGCGCTGGGTGAAATGGCCGTGCACAACCCGGTGTCCGGCTCGTTCGGCAAATACGCCAGCACTTACCTGGGGCCCATGGCCGGCTTCGTGCTGGGCTGGACCTACGCCTTTGAAATGATCATCGTGTGCCTGGCCGACGTCACGGCCTTCGGCATCTACATGGGCTTCTGGTTCCCCGAGGTGGCGCGCTGGATCTGGGTGCTGGGCATCGTGTTCCTGATCGGTGGCCTCAACCTGTGCAACGTCAAGGTATTCGGCGAGATGGAGTTCTGGCTGTCGCTGCTCAAGGTCGGCGCGATCGTCGCGATGATCCTGGCCGGCTTCGGCATCATGGCCTTCGGCCTGGCCAATGCCGACGCGGGCAGTACGGTGGGCATCAGCAACCTGTTCGACCACGGCGGCTTCATGCCCAATGGCGTCGGCGGCCTGATTGCCTCGTTCGCGGTGGTGATGTTTGCCTTCGGCGGCATCGAGATCATCGGTATCACCGCCGGTGAAGCCAAGGACCCGCAGCGCGTGATCCCCAAGGCGATCAACGCGGTGCCGCTGCGCATCCTGCTGTTCTACGTGCTGACCCTGTTCGTGCTGATGTGCCTGTACCCCTGGCCGCAGATCGGCAGCCAGGGCAGCCCGTTCGTGCAGATCTTCAGCAACCTGGGGATCGGCTCGGCGGCCACGGTGCTCAATATCGTGGTGATCTCGGCGGCCGTGTCGGCCATCAACAGCGATATCTTCGGTGCCGGGCGCATGATGTACGGCCTGGCCGAACAGGGCCACGCGCCCAAGGGCTTTGCCAAGATCTCGCGCCACGGCGTGCCGTGGATGACCGTGCTGGTGATGGGCGCTGCGTTGCTCGGTGGCGTGGTGCTCAACTACCTGATCCCGGAAAACGTGTTCCTGCTGATCGCCTCCATCGCCACCTTTGCTACGGTGTGGGTGTGGCTGATGATCCTGGTGACCCAGGTGGCCATGCGCCGCAGCATGAGCCGTGAGGAAGTCGCGCAACTGAAGTTCCCGGTGCCGTTCTGGCCGTATGGGCCGATCGCGGCCATCGCCTTCATGCTGTTCGTGTTCGGCGTGCTGGGCTACTTCCCCGACACCCAGGCAGCGCTGCTGGTGGGCGTGGCATGGGTGGTGTTCCTGGTCGGCGCCTACTGGCTGTGGTGCAAGCCGCGCGGTGCGGTGACGCAGCCGGTGTCGACCCCTCAATAGCTTCGGAGACTGTGCATGAAAACCCTCTGGCAGCACTGCCATGTGGCAAGCATGGCGCACGGCGCCTATTCGATCATCGAGGACGCGGCCATCGTCACGTCCGGCGGGCGCATCGACTGGGTCGGCCCACGCCGTGCGCTGCCAGACCTTTCACCGGACAGCACGGTGGACCTGGGCGGCGCCTGGGTCACGCCCGGGCTGATCGACTGCCACACCCACGCGGTGTTCGGCGGTAACCGCAGCGGTGAGTTCGAACAGCGCCTGCAGGGCGTGAGCTATGCCGAGATCGCCGCCCAGGGCGGCGGCATCGCCAGTACCGTGCGCGCCACCCGCGCGGCCAGCGAAGATGAGCTGTATGCCGGCGCCCTGCGCCGGGTACAGGCACTGATGCGCGATGGCGTGACCACGCTGGAGATCAAGTCCGGCTACGGGCTGGACCTGGCCAACGAAGGCAAGATGCTCAGGGTCGCGCGCCGGCTCGGCGAGACACTGGCGCTGACGGTACGCACCACGTGCCTGGCCGCCCATGCGTTGCCGCCGGAATACACCGGGCGCGCCGACGATTACATCGATCATGTCTGCGAGCAGATGCTGCCTGCGCTGGCCGCCGAGGGGCTGGTGGATGCAGTGGATGCGTTCTGCGAGTACCTGGCGTTTTCGCCGGCGCAGGTCGAGCGGCTGTTCCTCAAGGCGCGTGAGCTGGGCCTGCCGGTCAAGCTGCACGCCGAACAGCTGTCGTCGCTGCATGGGTCGAGCCTGGCGGCGCGCTACCGGGCGCTGTCGGCCGATCACCTGGAGTTCATGGACGAAGATGACGCCATCGCCATGGCCGAGGCCGGCACGGTGGCGGTGTTGTTGCCTGGCGCGTTCTATTACCTGCGTGAAACCCAGCTGCCGCCGATGGACGCGTTGCGCAAGCACGGGGTGAAGATCGCGATTGCCAGCGACCTCAACCCCGGTACTTCGCCGGCGTTGTCGTTGCGCCTGATGCTGAACATGGCCTGCACCTTGTTGCGCATGACTCCGGAAGAAGCCCTGGCGGGTGTCACCGTGCATGCCGCCAAGGCATTGGGCCTGGGCGACAGCCACGGTTCGCTGGAGGTGGGCAAGGTGGCCGACTTCGTCGCCTGGGACATCGAGCGGCCGGCCGACCTGGCCTACTGGCTGGGCGGCGACCTGCACAAGCGCGTGGTACGCCACGGCGTTGAACTGACTGATTGAGCGGAGGCTGCATGGATAAGGTAGTGAGTTTTCATCAGGGTACGCTGCCGCTGCTGGTCAGCATTCCGCACGCCGGCCTGAAGCTGACCCCGGCGGTCGAGGCCGGGCTGGTGGATGCGGCCACGGACCTGCCGGACACCGACTGGCACATCCCGCGCCTGTACGATTTTGCCCGTGAACTTGGGGCGAGCGTGGTGGTGGGGGAGTATTCGCGGTTCGTCATCGACCTGAACCGTCCCGAGGACGATCAGCCGTTGTATGCCGGTGCGACCACCGGGCTGTTCCCGGCCACGCTGTTCGAGGGCGAGCCGCTGTTCAAGGACGGGCTGGCACCGTCGGCGCAGGAGCGCGCCGGCTATCTGGAAGGCATCTGGCGGCCGTATCACGACACGATCATTGCCGAGCTGGCGCGCCTGCGTGAACAGTTCGGCTATGCCTTGCTGTGGGACGCGCATTCGATCCGCTCGGTGATCCCGCACCTGTTCGACGGCACGCTGCCGGACTTCAACATCGGCACGTTCAATGGCGCCAGCTGCGATGAGCAGTTGGCCCAGCGGCTCAAGGGTGTATGCGCGCAAGCCGAAGGGTACAGTCATGTGCTCAACGGGCGCTTCAAGGGCGGGCATATCACCCGGCATTACGGCAACCCGGCAGAACATGTGCATGCGGTTCAGCTGGAGCTGGCGCAGTGCAGGTATATGGAAGAGGTGGCGCCGTTCGCCTACCGCGACGATCTGGCGCAGCCCACGCAGCGGGTGCTGGAGCAGATGCTGGTGGCGATGCTGGGGTGGGCGCGCGAGCGCTACCCGGCCTGACACCGCGGCGCCGCCTTCGCTGGCAAGCCAGCTCCCACAGGAATGGCAATGCTCTCTGGGGCGGCGCTGTCCCTGTGGGAGCTGGCTTGCCAGCGAAGGGGCACTAAAGCCGAACACAGGTACATGCTCAAAGCGCATTTCGGGTTTATGATGCCCAACGGCAGACTATTTCCCCACACGGAGTGCGTAATGCAGACCTTGTACCCGCAGATCAAACCCTACGCCCGGCACGATCTGGCCGTGGAAGCACCGCATGTACTGTATGTCGATGAGAGCGGTTCGCCGGAAGGTCTGCCCGTGCTGTTCATTCACGGTGGCCCGGGGGCCGGCTGCGACGCGCAAAGCCGCTGCTATTTCGACCCCAACCTGTACCGCATCGTCACCTTCGACCAGCGCGGCTGTGGCCGTTCCACTCCGCACGCCAGCCTGGAAAACAACACCACCCAGGCCCTGATCGAAGACATCGAGCGCATCCGCAAGCACCTGAACATCGACAAGTGGGTGCTGTTCGGCGGCTCCTGGGGCTCGACCCTGGCGCTGGCCTACGCACAAACCCACCCCGAGCGCGTGCACGGGCTGATCCTGCGCGGCATCTTCCTGTGCCGCCCGCAAGAAATCGAGTGGTTCTACCAGGCCGGCGCCAGCCGCCTGTTCCCCGACTACTGGCAGGACTACATCGCGCCGATCCCGGCCGACGAGCGTGACGACCTGGTCAAGGCCTTCCACAAGCGTCTTACCGGCAGCGACCAGATCGCTCAGATGCACGCGGCCAAGGCCTGGTCCACCTGGGAAGGCCGTACCGCCACCCTGCGCCCCAACCCGCTGGTGGTCGATCGCTTCTCCGAGCCGCAGCGTGCGCTGTCGATCGCGCGTATCGAATGCCATTACTTCATGAACAATGCGTTCCTGGCACCCGACCAGTTGATCCGCGACATGCCGCGCATCGCCCACCTGCCAGCGGTGATCGTGCATGGCCGCTATGACGTGATCTGCCCGCTGGACAACGCCTGGGAACTGCACCAGGCCTGGCCCAACAGCGAGCTCAAGGTGATCCGCGATGCCGGCCACGCCGCGTCCGAACCGGGTATCACCGACGCACTGGTACGCGCTGCCGATCAGATGGCCCGGCGCCTGCTGGACCTGCCGCTGGACGAAGCGTGAAGGGGCTGCTGCAACGCGCGCGTGGCGCGCGGGTAGAAGTGGACGGTGAAATTGTCGGGGCGATCGACCAGGGCCTGCTGGTGCTGGTCGCGGTCGAGCCCGGCGACACCCCGGCACACGCCGACAAGCTGCTGCACAAGCTGCTCAATTACCGGGTATTCAGCGACTCGCAGGGCAAGATGAACCTGTCGCTCAAGGACATCGGCGGCGGCCTGCTGCTGGTGTCGCAGTTCACCCTGGCGGCCGACACGCAAAGTGGCCTGCGCCCGAGCTTTTCCAGCGCCGCGCCACCGGCCCTCGGGGCTGAGTTGTTCGACTACCTGCTGGCCCAGGCACGCCTCAAGCATGCGGCGGTAGCCAGCGGTCGATTTGGTGCGGACATGCAGGTCCACCTGGTGAATGATGGCCCCGTAACATTTATGTTACAAATATGAAGGTAAAAAGCCCCCTGCCAGCATGAAAGCAGGGGTTTTTTACATAAATAGTTGCTTGGGCCTGATGCGTTGTAACGCGGCCTGCTGGATAATCGCGCGAAATGTGGGCCTGCGTTCGCAGGTCCTTTTTACTCTGACTTGAGCATCGTCCGGAACCGTTTGGGGAATCATTGTGCCCTTTCGGAGTCCGAACAGTGCTCGCCAACCCGGCATACGTCGCTGGCCGTTGGTTCTTTGATCTGTTTTCGGCGAGGGTTGCTCGTGATTGTTAGTCCCTTTACTGCACCAAGAACTCCTGGCAATCGGCTGCGCAAAGCCTTCGTGGCAGCCTCTGCACTGGTGTGCCTGCTCAGCGCCGGCCAGCTCTGGGCGTTCAACCTGGACGATGTAGCGGCCAAGGCCAAAGACCTGGCCGGGCAGAAGTACGAAGCGCCCAAGAGCAACCTGCCGGCCGTGTTCCGCGACATGAAGTACGCCGACTACCAGAAGATCCGCTTCCTGCAGGAAAAGGCCGAGTGGGCCAAGGACAAGACGCCGTTCAAGCTGTCCTTCTACCACCAGGGCATGCACTTCGACACGCCGGTACGCATCAACGAAGTGACCGCCACCTCGGTCCAGGAGATCAAGTACGACCCGAGCCGTTTCGATTTCGGTGACGTGCAGTTCGACCCCAAGGCCACCGACAAGCTCGGCTACGCGGGTTTTCGCGTGTTGTACCCGATCAACAAGGCCGACAAGCAGGACGAGATCATGACCCTGCTGGGGGCCAGCTATTTCCGCGTGGTCGGCAAGGGCCACGTGTATGGCCTGTCGGCGCGTGGCCTGGCCATCGACACCGCGCTGCCGTCGGGTGAGGAATTCCCGCGCTTCACCGAGTTCTGGGTGGAGAAGCCCAAGGCCAGCGACAAGCACCTGGTGATCTATGCGCTGCTTGATTCGCCGCGCTCCACCGGTGCCTACAAGCTGACCCTGCGCCCGGGCAGCGACACCATTGTCGACGTCAAGTCCAAGGTGTTCCTGCGCGACCACGTCAGCCGCCTGGGTATCGCCCCGCTGACCAGCATGTTCCTGTTCGGTGGCAACCAGCCGTCCAAGGTGCCGAACTACCGTCCGGCCCTGCATGACTCCGAGGGCCTGTCGATCCAGGCGGCCAACGGCGAATGGCTGTGGCGCCCGCTGAACAACCCGAAACACCTGGCCGTGAGCAACTTCAGCGTGGAGAACCCGCGCGGCTTCGGCCTGCTGCAGCGCCAGCGCGAGTTCAGCCAGTTCGAAGACCTCGACGACAACTACCAGAAGCGCCCGAGCGCCTGGATCGAGCCACGTGGCGACTGGGGCAAGGGCACCGTCGACCTGGTCGAGATTCCGACTGCCGATGAAACCAACGACAACATCGTGGCCTTCTGGAGCCCGGAAAAACTGCCGGAGCCGGGCGTGCCGTTCGAATACGACTACCGCTTGCACTGGACCATCGACGAATCCGCGTTCCATGCGCCGAACCTGGGCTGGGTCAAGCAGACCCTGCGTTCCACCGGTGACGTCAAGCAGTCCAACCTGATCCGTCAGCCGGACGGCAGCGTTGCCTTCCTGGTCGACTTCGAAGGCCCGGTGCTGGCCGCCTTGCCGGAAGACGCCAACGTGCGCAGCCAGGTGACCACCGACGACAATGCCGAAGTGGTCGAGAACAACCTGCGCTACAACCCTGAAATCAAAGGCTGGCGCCTGACCCTGCGGCTGAAGGTCAAAGACCCGGGCAAGGCGACCGAAATGCGTGCCGCACTGCTGCGCGACGTGCCGGTCGAGCCACCCAAGCCTGCCAAGCAGGACAAGGCCGCCGCCAAGCACGCCAAGCAGGAAAAACCTGCCCAGCCGCCAGCCGCCGATGCGGCCTCCACCACCGGGGCACCGGCCACCACCGAACAGGTGCTGACCGAGACCTGGAGCTATCAGTTGCCTGCCGATGAGTAATTCTTCAGAACGGCCAGAATCGCTTGGCGAGTACCTGGCCCACCTTCCCCTGAGCGACGAGCAGCGCGCGGAACTCGCCACCTGCACATCGTTCAGCGAGCTGCACCGACGTCTGTCGGCGCAGCCGCCGAGCGGGGAAAACGGCGCGGTGCAAGGGTCGGTGGGCAGCCGCCTGACCCTGGACAGCGCGGCAGAAATGCAAGAGGCCGAGATGCTCGCCCTCGATGCCAGCGGCCGCGTGTGCCTCAAGGCCACGCCGCCGATCCGCCGCACCCGGGTGATCCCCGAGCCGTGGCGCACCAACATCCTGATCCGCGCCTGGCGCCGGGTCACCCGGCCGCACCAACGCGCCGCCGCCCCGAGCAGCGCGAGCTGCCCCAAGGCCCGCTGGCGCTGGGTCGGCTCGATGCGCCGCTATATCCTGCTGGCGCTGATGCTCGGGCAGACCATCGTCGCCGGCTGGTACATGAAGGGCATCCTGCCGTA
>NZ_JAAHBU010000106.1 GCF_010671725.1 Pseudomonas brassicae
CCTGCCACCTCAAGCGCCTCGAACGACAGGTCGGCCAGTACTACCTCGGCCTCGGGGAACACTTCGGCACTGACGATACCGATGCAGCCAGAGCCGGTACACAGGTCCAGGATGCGTGCCGGCTCGCTGGCCAGCCACGGTTCGAAACGTTTTTCGATCAGTTCGCCAATCGGTGAACGCGGGATCAGCACACGCTCGTCGACGATAAACGACATGCCGCAGAACCACGCCTCACCCAACAGGTAGGCCGTGGGCACGCGCTCGTCCACACGCCGCTTGAGCAGGCGCTGCAGCTTGACCAGTTCGTCGTCTTCAAGACGGCAGTCCAGATAGCGTCCGCCACTTCCCACGGCAGGTGCACGGCGCCCAGCACCAGCAGACGCGCTTCGTCCCAGGCGTTATCGGCACCGTGCCCGAAGAACAGCCCCTGCTCATGAAAACGGCTTACAGCCCAACGGATGTGGTCGCGCAGGGTGCGCAGGCGGGAAGTGATCACGGCAGACTCCTTTAAAGACGACCGGCAATTCTAACAGCCTGAACGTGAAATGGGCCGTTCAATCGGCCTGCCGAGGGATTCGCACACATGGCTGCAGGCCACTAACCACGCCTGTTGTACGCGAAGCGATTCACATAAGTGCTCAAGCAGGGGACAATAGGTGAAAAGCCCCATCCAAAGGAGCCCCTGATGTCCGTTCCAACGACGATGTTCCACCTCAGTGGCCGCGGTTACCCGCCGGCCAAGCTGAGCAACGCCAGCCTGGTGATTATCGATGCGCAAAAGGAGTACCTCAGCGGGCCCCTGGCGCTGTCGGGCATGGACGAGGCGGTGGCCAACATCGGCAAGCTGCTCGAGGCTGCACGCAAAGCCGGTCGCCCGGTGGTGCACGTACGCCACCTGGGTACTGTCGGTGGCCTGTTCGACCCCCAGGGCCCACGCGGCGAGTTCATCCCGGGCCTGGAGCCGCAGGGCGATGAGATCATCATCGAAAAACGCATGCCCAACGCGTTCAAGAACACCACGCTGCACGAGACCCTGCAGAAATACGGTCATCTGGACTTGATCGTGTGCGGCTTCATGAGCCACTCCAGCGTCAGCACAACGGTGCGTCGTGCCAAGGACTACGGCTACCGCTGCACCCTGGTCGAAGATGGCTGCGCTACCCGCGACCTGCCGTTCAAGGACGGCGTGATCCCGGCCGCCCAGATCCAGCAGAGTGAAATGGCGATCATGGCTGACAACTTTGCCTGCGTGGCCCCGGTCAATAGCCTGATCTGAGCACCCGGCAGCCCACTGGAACCACCGTGGAACATTGGGGTCCAACCCCGGATATCCACAGAGGAAATCGGAATGAAGTTATCCGATGGTTTCGATGCCAAACGCTTGCGCCCCCGCGAGCGCCGCAACTGGGGCGCTCGCCTGGCAACCGCCTTCTCGGCGCTGCTGGCGATTTTCGGCGTATTGCTCAGCATGGCCGGCATCGCCGGCCTGCTGGGCCACGCCGAGGCGTTGGGCGAATTGAACAGTAATCGTGCCAGCGCTGCCGTGGTACTGGGCCTGGGCGTGCTGCTGCTGTACCTGGGGATCTGGTTCTGGCGACGCAGCCGCCTGCGCCTGCGCCGTGCCCAGGGGCTCAACCTGTCACCGCACCTGATGAAGAAACACGATTGACTGCAGCCCTGAGGAGAGTCGCGTAAACTGCGCCGCCCAGGCGGAGGCTTACATGCAAGACGACGATTTTTCCCTGTTCAAGAACCAGATGCACGGCGTCAAGCCCATCCGGCATGACCGCGCCGACACCGGCAAACCCAAGCCCGATCGCAAACAGTTGGCCAACCTGCGCCAGGCCGCTACCGTGCGCAGCGACCAGACCGTGGTAGACGGCTTGTCTGATCAGTTCGTGATCGATGTCGGCCCGGAAGATGACCTGCACTGGAGCCGCGATGGCGTGCAGGAAAGCCAGATGCGCAAGCTCAAGCTCGGCCAGATCGGTTTCGAAGGCAGCCTCGACCTGCACGGCATGACCGTGGAGAAGGCCCGCGAGACGCTGTGGGCCTTTCTCGCCGAAGCCACCCGCTTCGAAGTACGCTGCGTACGGGTCACCCACGGCAAGGCGGTACGCCTGGATGGCAAGCGCCCGATGATCAAGAGCCACGTCAATACCTGGCTGCGCCAGCATGCCCAGGTACTGGGCTTTACCTCGTGCCAGGCCCGCCATGGCGGTACTGCGCCGTGTATGTAATGCTCAAGCGAACCATGCTCGAAGGTCGCGACGAGTAACGCCGTACTTGCAGCGCCGCCGCCGCCGCCGTACCCTTCGCGTTTGCGATAAATCTCACAGGTAGATCCATGTCCCTGGAACAGCACTACACCGCGATTCTCGGCCAACTGGGCGAGGATGTCTCCCGCGAGGGCCTGCTCGACACGCCCAAGCGGGCTGCGAAGGCCATGAAGTACCTTTGCCGCGGTTATGACCAAACCCTGGAAGAGGTGACCAACGGCGCCCTGTTCAGCTCCGACAACAGCGAGATGGTCCTGGTCAAGGACATCGAGCTGTACTCGCTGTGCGAACACCACCTGCTGCCCTTCATCGGCAAGGCACACGTTGCCTACATCCCGAGCGGCAAGGTGCTGGGGTTGTCCAAGGTCGCACGCATCGTCGACATGTACGCCCGTCGCCTGCAGATCCAGGAAAACCTCAGCCGTGAAATCGCCGAGGCCATCCAGCAGGTAACCGGCGCGCTGGGCGTGGCGGTGGTGATCGAGGCCAAGCACATGTGCATGATGATGCGCGGTGTAGAGAAACAGAATTCGAGCATGATCACCTCGGTGATGCTCGGTGCGTTCCGTGACAATGCTGCCACGCGCAGCGAGTTCCTCAGCCTGATCAAGTAATCGGCCGAAGGACTGCAAGCCGACCTGCCCGGTCGGCTTTTTTCATTGTGAGGAGTTGCCATGATCGTCAAAGCACTGCGGGTTGGCCTTGGCCAGTTGATCGTCTTCCTCGACTGGATCAGCCGCCCGAGCAAGCTCAAGCGCGATGCTGCCGCCCAGGCCCGGGTCGAGCAGCAAGCCAAGGGCTTGAGCCTCTATCAGTTTCACGCCTGCCCGTTCTGCGTGAAGACTCGCCGTACCCTGCACCGCCTGAACGTACCGGTGACGTTGCGCGACGCCAAGAACAATGAACAGGACCGCCAGGCCCTGCTTGAGCAGGGTGGCAGGATCAAGGTGCCTTGCCTGCGCATCGAAGAGGACGGCAAGACGACCTGGATGTATGAGTCCAAGGTAATCATCGAGTACCTGAACCAGCGGTTTTCGGCAGCCTGACAGGCGCTGTCGTCGGCAGGCCGGCAAAGCGCCCGCCTGTCAGTCGATCATGGGCACATGCCGCGGGTGCGATGCCACGCGCTTGAGCCAGGCGCGGATGTTCGGGTAGTCATCAAGCAGAAAACCCGCCTCATGGGCCACATGGGTATAGGCATACAACGCCACGTCGGCAATCGAGTACTGCTCGCCCACCAGGTATGGCGTAAGGCTCAGCTGTTTCTCCATCACGTTCAGCGCCTTGTGCCCGCCCTTCTGCAACGCCTTGTATTCTTCAACACGGTCTTGCGGCATGCCCAGGTAAAACTGGATGAACCGCGCGACCGCGATATACGGCTCATGACTGTACTGCTCGAAGAACTGCCATTGCAGCACCTGGGTGCGCAAGCGCGGTTCGCTGGGCAGGAACAAGCTGCCGTAGGCGAGGTAGTTGAGAATTGCGTTGGACTCCCACAGGTAGGTACCGTCTTCAAGCGCCAGCACCGGCACCTTGGCGTTGGGGTTCATGGCAAGAAACGCTGGTGTTTGCGTCTCGCCGTTGAGGATATTCACGGCATGCCACTCGTAGGGCAAATCAAGCAAATGCAGCATCAACTTGACCTTGTAACAGTTGCCCGACTGATAGTCCCCGTAGACCTTGTACATTACTCCCCCTCTTGAATGCTGGAACCAAACTGCCCTTCATAGTTGGCGACTGTACGGCTAAATGCAATGGTCGCTGTATGACATAAGCCGCTGTATCGCAGGGTAGTCTGAAAAATCTGCTTACACCTGCACAAGGATTGCCCCATGCCCCACGCCACCCCAGCGCAGTTGCGCCCACTGGCCGATTCCTCGCCCTCCGCGGTGGTCGCCGGCTTTATCGCCATGCTCACCGGGTATACCAGTTCGCTGGTGCTGATGTTCCAGGCAGGCCAGGCGGCCGGCCTGACCACGGCTCAGATTTCTTCGTGGATCTGGGCGCTGTCGATCGGCATGGCGGTATGCAGCATCGGCCTGTCGTTGCGCTATCGCACCCCGATCACCGTGGCCTGGTCGACGCCGGGTGCGGCGCTGCTGATCACCAGCCTGGGCGGGGTCAGCTACGGCGAAGCAATCGGTGCCTACATCACCTGTGCAGTACTGGTGGTGATCTGCGGCCTGACCGGCAGCTTCGAACGGTTGGTGCGACGCATCCCCGCCTCGCTCGCCTCGGCGCTGCTGGCCGGGATTCTGTTCAAGATCGGCAGCGAGATCTTCATCGCGGCCCAGCACCGCACTGCACTGGTGCTGGGGATGTTTTTCAGCTATTTGCTGATCAAGCGTGTATCGCCACGCTATGCAGTACTCACCGCACTGGTGGTGGGCACCGCGCTGGCCGGCGGTATGGGCTTGCTGGATTTCAGCGGTTTCAGCCTGGAAGTGGCCACCCCGGTGTGGACCACGCCGACGTTCTCGCTGGCGGCGACCGTCAGCATCGGCATCCCGCTGTTCGTGGTGGCGATGACCTCGCAGAACATGCCAGGGGTTGCCGTGCTGCGCGCCGACGGCTATCAGGTGCCTGCCTCGCCGCTGATTTCGGTCACCGGCTTTGCCTCGCTGTTGCTGGCCCCGTTCGGCTCCCACGGCATCAACCTGGCAGCGATCAGCGCCGCCATCTGCACCGGCCCGCACGCCCACGAAGACCCGAACAAGCGCTACACCGCCGCGGTGTGGTGCGGGGTTTTCTACGGGGTCGCCGGGGTATTCGGCGCCACACTGGCGGCATTGTTTGCTGCCCTGCCCAAGGAGCTGGTGCTGTCGATTGCCGCCCTGGCACTGTTCGGTTCGATCATGAACGGGCTGACCGTGGCCATGAGCGAAGCCAGGGAGCGTGAGGCCGCGCTGATCACCTTCATGGTGACGGCATCGGGCTTCACCCTGTTTTCCATTGGCTCGGCGTTCTGGGGGATTGTAGCGGGGGTGTTGACGCTGATGATCCTGAACTGGCGCAAAAATGCCTGAGCCGCACGGGCGGTGCACTATCGAGTCGGGTGATGTCAGATGCTAGGCTAGATCACTGAGATCGATCATTTACCATTCGCCTTGAGGCATAACCTTGAAGATTCGCTGCGGCGGGTCTATCAACAGGATTTGCCCCTTTGAGAGAGCCTTGCCATGACTGCCCAGAACAACCGCCGCTTCCTGCTCGCCAAGCGCCCTGCAGGTGCGGTGACCCGCGACGACTTCATTTTCGAGACGGTGCCCGTGGGCGAACCTGGCGAGGGCCAGGTGCTGGTGAAAAATCTGTACCTGTCGCTTGATCAGCCATGCGAGGCTGGATGAACGAGGGCAAGTCCTACATCGCGCCGGTGGGCATTGGCCAGGTGATGCGGGCGCTGGCGGTGGGTGAAGTGGTGGCCTCCAGGCACCCGGGGTTTGCGGTCGGCGACCACGTCAACGGCGCGTTGGGCGTGCAGGACTACTACCTGGGCGAGCCGCAGGGCCTGTACAAGGTCGACCCGAAGCTGGTGCCACTGCCGCGCTACCTCTCGGCACTGGGCATGACGGGCATGACCGCCTACTTTGCGCTGCTTGACGTAGGGGCGCCCAAGGCGGGCGACACCGTGGTGATCTCGGGTGCGGCAGGCGCGGTCGGCAGCATTGCCGGGCAGATCGCCAGGATCAAAGGCTGCAGGGTGGTCGGAATCGCCGGCGGCACCCACAAATGTCGCTACCTGGCAGACGAGCTGGGCTTTGATGGCGTCATCGACTACAAGGCCGAAGACGTGCTGGAAGGGCTCAAGCGCGAATGCCCGAACGGTGTCGACGTGTATTTCGACAACGTTGGCGGCGATATTCTCGACGCGGTGCTCAGCCGCCTGAACGTCAAGGCGCGGGTGGTGATCTGTGGAGCCATCAGCCAGTACAACAACAGGCAGGCGGTCAAAGGGCCGGCCAACTACCTGTCGCTGCTGGTCAATCGTGCGCGCATGGAGGGCTTCGTGGTGATGGACTATGCGGCCCGCTACGGCGAGGCCGGCAAGGAGATTGCCGGCTGGCTGGCCAGCGGCGTGCTCAAGAGCAAGGAGGACGTGGTGGAAGGCCTGGAAACCTTCCCCGAAACACTGCTGAAGCTGTTCAGCGGGGAGAACTTTGGCAAGCTGGTGTTGAAAGTCTGACGGTGTCGCCCCCTTCGCCAGCAAGGCTGGCTGGCGAAGGGGGACGAGCGCTTAGCTGCGAAGCTGCGCTACCACGTCAGCCAACGCCTGAGCCGGATCAGCCGCCTGGCTGATCGGGCGACCGATCACCAGGTAGTCGGAGCCGGCATCCAGCGCCTGGCGGGGCGTAAGAATACGGCGCTGGTCGTCCTGCGCACTGCCGGCAGGACGGATACCCGGCGTCACCAGTTGCAGCGACGGATGCGCCGCCTTCAGCGCAGTGGCCTCCAGCGCAGAGCACACCAGCCCGTCCATACCGGCCTTCTCGGCCAGCGCCGCCAGCCGCAGCACCTGCTCTTGCGGTTCGATATCCAGGCCGATGCCGGCCAGGTCTTCGCGCTCCATGCTGGTCAGCACGGTCACACCGATCAGCAGGGGTTGTGGGCCGCTGCGCTGCGCCAGCACTTCACGGCAGGCCGACATCATCCGCAGGCCACCGGAGCAGTGCACGTTGACCATCCATACGCCCATTTGCGCGGCAGCCTTGACGGCCATGGCAGTGGTGTTGGGGATATCGTGAAACTTGAGGTCGAGGAACACTTCGAAGCCCTTGGCGCACAGGGTTTCAACGATGCCCGAGGCGCTGCTGGTGAACAGTTCCTTGCCGACCTTGACCCGACACAGCGCGGGGTCCAGCTGATCGGCCAACTTCAGGGCGGCGTCACGGGTGGGGAAATCCAGGGCGACGATGATGGGCGTCTGACAGGCGGACATGGGCAGGCTCTCTGGGCAAGTCGAAATCGGCGCGCATTGTAGCCGATGCACAGGGTCAATGGGGGCCGATGATCGCGAATTCGCCGTGGGCGGGCCCGACTCTTATACTTGAACCATCGGCACAATCGCCGAGTCCAACCTCACATGAGGCTGCGCCATTCGCCGCCTATAAGGAGAAGCACATGCCCTGGTATGCCTGGTTGATCTTGCTGGTTGCCATCGGCTCGATTGTCGGCGGCCTGATGATGCTGCGCGATACCGCGAAAAAGCTGCCGTTGACCGAGGAGCAGCTCAAGCGTGTACATGAGCGCAATGCTGAAGCCGACGCGAAGGATGCGCAAGACCGATAAATACGGTGCAAGCCGTTGAGCAACTACCCCCGCCAGCACAACGGTCGGCAACGCCCGACCCGCCCCCTCAGGTCACTTGACCGTCAGCTTCTCGCGATTGCGCTCGATCAGCGCCTGCCCGATCCCTTTTACTTCAAGCAACTCGTCGACCGAGGCAAAGGCACCGTTGGCTTCGCGGTAGGCCACGATCGCTTCGGCCTTGGCCTTGCCGATGCCCGCCAGCGAGGCCTGCAGTGTTGTCGCATCGGCGCTGTTGAGATTGACCGTGCCAGCGCCTACCTCGGCACTGACAGCCGTGGTGGGCAAATCACCCCCAGCCTTGCCGGCCGCTGCAAGGGACGGCAACGAGAATGCGCTGAGCAGCGCAAGCAGCAGAGAAACAAGAAAGGTATTGCGCATAACGATGACACTCCTTGGTGTGTGAGCTTGCAAAGGCAGCATTTCCTTGGCTGCCTGCAAAAACTAGCGGGTGATGGCGCACACATCCACAGTCAAGCGAAATTCGATTCAAACAAGATGTGAAAAAAATGTAAAAAGCTGTAGGAAATGTTACCGTTTTGACTATTTAGAATTTCCTACATGGGATGTACTGCGTTGCGCAAAGGGAAGAAAAAGCTGGTTGACGGGTACCCGTTCACGTTCAAGCATCAGCGCTCCACACTCCACCTGAAGAGACCTGTATCGGCATCGACAGCCAAGGTTTTTACCCAACTGCTGAGCCAGGAACGCCTGGCCAAACGAGTGAGTGCGCCGCTTCCCTCTGGCGAACATGCCCTTTTCGCCAAACGCCAGGTACTTGAAACCCTGCCCAAGAAAATCCGCTTTGCCCGGGGCACGCGCAAACGTTGCGGCATGTTCGACTGGCCTATCGAAGAACTGATCAATACCGCTGAAGCGCATCGACGCGGCGCGTGCGTGCCCGCCGTGGTTGGCTACGGCTACACCAAGTCACGCCTCGGCCTGATGGATGATTTTTTCATCATCACCGAGCTGCTGCAGAACTACACCGACGGCTACCAGTGGCTCCTTGCCAAGCCTGAGGAGGTAGAGCGGGTGATTGCCGCGGCGTTCGCGCTGATGTTCTCGCTCAACAGCAGCGGCATCTATCACATGGACCTGTGGGCGGCGAATGTGATGATGTGCAATGACGGCACAGCACCGACCTGTGCGATCGACCTGGAGAATTGCTTTTCCGCCACTGCGCCCTTCCTGAGCGAAACGCTGGGCTTTCAGTTCGGCTTTTTTTATCGCCGGGAGGTCTATCGGTACATTGACGAGCAGGACTATGACGAGCGCGTGAGGCAAGCACTGCAGGCCTACCAAGACGTGGACCATCCAAGGTTCTGCGCCGTGTATGAGCAGGCCAAGCATCAGGATGTGGGCCGAAAAGAGCGACGAGGCGCATTTTCACAAGGCCGCATAGACCTGGACTGAGATCGGCCAACGCCCTGCCTTGGCATAGCGCAAAGCCGTTCTGGGCGTGGCGGCAGACTTATGGTAAAAGCCGGCTCAAGGCATCCGTGTGTTCATGCACGCGTCCAGCCCCTCCCGATTATTTTCAAGAGTACGCAGGTTGTCGGTATTTTCTCGCACGCCACACGTGGGCTTTTTTGACGTCAACACCACAGGGCGCGACTTTGTCGTAGGGGATGTACACGGGCATTTCGAGTTGCTGGATGCGTTGCTGGCCGAGGTTCAACTGGAACCTTCGATCGACCGCGTATTCTGCACCGGCGACCTGATTGACCGCGGACCGGGCTCGGCGCAGGTTCTGGATTGGCTCTCCCGCCCCTGGTTCCACTCGGTACGTGGCAATCACGAGCAGATGGTGCTGGACTACATGTCCGGTAAAGGCGACGCCCCCCCGCCACGCCCGCAATGGTGGCGCCTGGTTCTATGAGCTGGCGCAAGACCACCAGGTACAAATCGCAACGGCACTTCTTGCAATGCCGGTGGCCCTGCAAGTGCAGTTGAGCGACACCAGCGCAATCGGGGTGGTGCACGCAGAATGCCCTGGCTGGGAGAACGGCCTGAGCTGGCAACACTCGACCAAGCTGTTGGTTGGCGGCCATCACCTCGAACAATCCACTGCATTGCTACAAGCCATGTACGCTCGGGGCAAGATCTCGCGCCAGGACGCTGCGGCCATTTCCGGCATAAAGACGGTATACGTCGGGCACTCCACCGTCCCTCACGTCACTCAGCTAGGTAACGTGGTCTACCTCGACACAGGCTGTTCCTTTGCCGACGGCCACCTGAGCGCCATCGAAATAGCCAACCAGCAAGTGTTCAGTGCCTATCCGGCCACGCAGGGCTGCTAGTCAGCGCACCGCCTGTAGCGCCCACCCGGCACTCAACCGTCCAGGCGCTTGTGCTGGTGGACCCAGTCAACGATTTCGCCATCAGGCGTATAACCGCTGACGGTCTCACGCAGAATCTTGCGTATACGAACGTAGTCATCCGCATTGATGGCCTGCCCCAGCGCCGCCAATCGCTCCTTGAGCACCTCCCACCCCAGGTAGTCCTCTACCGCGCTCATGATCATCGGATGCCGCGTGGCGACGACATTGTCACCGATCAGCAACTCTTCATAGAGTTTTTCACCTGGCCGCAGCCCGGTGAACTCGATGGCGATATCACCACGGGGATTGCTGTCCGAGCACAGGGTCAAACCCGACAGGTGAATCATTTTCTCGGCCAGCTCGACAATCTTTACCGGCTCCCCCATGTCGAGCACGAAGACGTCACCACCCTGCCCCATCGAACCGGCCTGAATCACCAGTTGCGCAGCCTCCGGGATAGTCATGAAGTAGCGGGTGATCTTGGGATGGGTCACCGTCAGCGGCCCACCCGACTTGATCTGCTTGTAGAACAGTGGAATGACCGAGCCAGACGAGCCCAGTACATTGCCGAAGCGGACCATGGTGAAGCGGGTCTTGTTCACATGGGCCACATTGCTGCTGTCCTCGAACAGCACCGGGGCAATTTCGCGACTCAAGGCTTGCAATATCATCTCGGCAAGGCGCTTGCTGCTGCCCATCACATTCGTCGGTCGCACGGCCTTGTCGGTGGAGATAAGCACGAAATTGGGAACATGAGCCTGCACCGCCGCCTGCGCGGTACTCAACGTCCCCATGACATTGTTGAGGATGCCCTCGGCAATGTTGTGCTCGACCATAGGTACATGCTTGTAGGCTGCGGCGTGGTAGACCGTGTCCACCTGCCAGACCTTCATCAGGTCGAGCAATTTGGCCTGGTTGCGTACCGTCCCCAGTATCGGCAGTAGCCGCGTGCAGGGCGACAACCGACTCGCCTGCTGCTCCAGCTCCGAAAGGATGCTGTAAAGGTTGAATTCACTGTGCTCGAACAGCAGCAACACCTTGGGCTTGAGCTCAAGGATCTGCCGACACAACTGCGAACCGATCGACCCTCCCGCACCGGTGACCAGTACCACCTTGCCGGTCACACAGCGCTCCAGCAGGTCTTCCTGCGCCGGCACCGCGTCGCGCCCCAGCAGGTCGCCTATGTCCACTTCCTGAAGATCGTCGACCTTGACCCGGCCGCTGGCCAGGTCCATGAAGCCGGGGATACTTCTGACATGCAGCGACAAGCCTTCGAGAAAGCCCAGAATCTCACGCCGGCGACCTCGGCTTGCCGATGGAATCGCCAGCAGCACTTCCTGCGCCCCCGTGACCTCCATCATTTTCTGGATCTGGTGCGGCTTGAACACCTTCAGCCCGGAAATGACGCGACCGGCAATACCGCTGTCATCGTCAAGAAATGCCACCGGGCGCATCATCTTGCCCATGCGCAATGCCGCAACCAACTGGTTACCCGCCGCACCGGCGCCATAGATCGCCACTTTCGGCAGGCCATCATCACGACTGGTAAAGGGCACATGCTGGGCGGCGCTGAACCAGTCGCCGAGGAAATACTGCCTCATGCCCAGGCGCATGCCACCAATCATCACCAGGCTCAGCCACCAGTAGTTGAAAATGATCGAACGTGGGACCAGGTTCTGATGGTTGCTGTACCAGAACATCACGACACCCAGCAACAGCGCCGACAAGCTGACGGCCTTGAAGATCGCGATCAGTGCGTCGTTGCCAAAGTAACGCATGACCGCACGGTACATCCCGAAATACGCGAACATCGGGATAGCGATCAGCGGCGCGCTCGCGAACAACCAGTAGTGCTCGCGCACAGGGTTGACCAGCTCCTCGATACCCAGGCGCACCAAAAACGCCAGCCACAGCGCCGCCCAGACGACCAATACATCTGCCAGTACCTGGAGGAGACGCTTGTGCCGTCGCGGCAAAGCCAAAAGTAATCTACGCAATTCTTCCATAATCCTTCAAATACCTAGCCAACCCGCTGAGCGTGGAGATGTCCACATACCGTCCCGTGGGTATCACGCCACGCTATTCCAGAGCGCCAGCACGATACCTCAGGGCTAGCGCCACCAGGGGGACGTAAGCAATCAATACCCCCAATGCGCCGTCCAGGTCCAGCAAGACCACACACACTGCGATAGGCAACAACCAGAAAACATTCAACGCCGCCATCCCCAGGGTAACCGGGAGATGCCGACCATACTCACGCGCAGCAAACTGATACGCATGGCTGCGGTGCGCGACATGCACCTTGTCGCCTCGGGCCAAACGCCTCACCAGGGTAAGCGTTGCATCGACGATGAAGCCACCCAGCATAATCAGCCAGCACCAGAAGAACGCCTGCGAGCTCCAGGCCGCCTGCAATGACATCCCGGCCAGGATGATGCCGAGAAACCCGCTACCGGCGTCGCCCATGAAAATCCGCGCAGGTGGAAAGTTCCAGACCAGGAAGCCGGCAACCGACATGCTCAGCAGCAGGGCCAGCACACTCAAATGCGCCGCACCACCCAGGGCATACACCAGACACATGCCCAAGCATACGGTAATAGCCTCGACACTGGCGATGCCGTCGATGCCATCCATGAAGTTGTACAGATTGAGCATCCAGACCAGGTAGAGCAGGCCCAACGGCACGCCCAGCCAGCCTAGATCCACGGGTACCCCGAACACCACCAGCGGCGGGATCCCGCCCAACCAGCCCAAAAGCCAGGCCGCCGCAACAAAGTGCGCGAGCAAACGCCAGCGCACTGAAACAAAATCATGATCATCCATGAAGCCCAGCAGTGCGATCAACGCCCCCGCACCGCCAAGCGCAATCAGCACCGATGGCGCCTCACTACCGAACACTGCCAGCACAAGCAGCGACAGCAGAAAGCTCATTACGATCGATACGCCCCCCCCCGCGCGGCGTGGGGACGCAGTGGGAACTGCGCATGTTGGGCACATCGATCAGGCTCCTGGCGATCGCATAACGGCGCAAACCAGCAGTGAGCACAAGAGAAACCAGTACGACCAGGCACAGCCACCATGCACTCATTTACGACAATCTTCCTGATAATGCTGGGCAGTAGCGTTCAAGGCGGTCTCCATGTCTAGCGGAGGCGTCCAATCCAGCACTGAACGTGTTTTTTTTATATCCGCTTGCAATGAACCACACAGGCGTTGAGACAAGGCGCGCTTGCCAATCAGCGTCGCCCCCAGGCGCAGTAACACCTGCGGCACAGGCAACAGGCGGCAGGGCTTGTTCAAGGCACGTGCCATATTGCGCAGCAGCTCGGAGGTAGACACATCCTCACCGTCGCTGACCAGAAAGGTCTGGTTGGCCGCACGGGGGTGGTCCACGCAGACCGAGATCAGATCAACCAGATTGTCCACTGCCACCAGGCTGCGGCGATTGTCGATAGCGCCGAAAGGCAATGGCACCCCCTTGTCGATCCAGCGCATCATCGACAGAACGTTGGCCTTGACCCCTGGCCCGTAGACAAGCACAGGTCGAATGACAACAACCTCCATGCCGGTTTCACGCCCCACCGCATGCAACCCCTGTTCCGCTTCCAGCTTTGAAATACCATACGGATCGCAGGGTGCAGGCACATCGTCGGCGCAATAAGCATGGCCTCGGCCTGTGCCTTCGCCGTTGACCTTGATCGAACTGAGGAAGATGAATCGCTTTACCCCAGCGGCAGCGGCATGCCGGGCAAGTGCCAGCGTGCCGTCGACATTGACCGACGATAGGCCGCAAGCGGATCGCGCGCGTCATCCTGCATCACATGCACGCGTGCGGCGCAATGGATGACGATATCGTGCCCGGTGAGCACCGACACCCAGTCCCGTTGATCATCGAACCGCTCAAACTCGAACACTGCAACCGACGGCTCAGGCGACACGGCGTTCGCGCGCAATGCGGCCGTGACCGAACAGCCACTGGCGATGAGGCGTTTTAGCACGGTGCGCCCGACAAATCCCGAAGCGCCCGTGAGGAATATCGAATGCGGGGTCACTTGAAAATCTCGCGCAGTGACATCAGCCCCGCGTCAGCAGGTATATTGGCCGCAATGCCACGGACAGCGTCGTCAGTACCCATGGTTTGCGAACATGAGTACTGTGTCACAACAATAACGTGGCGCTTTTCTTCAGCCATTGCAATTCCCAATCATTAACACGTGCGCACACCATTGGCCTGGCGCTGAAGCGCATACACCGCCAGCGCCCAATCGTCGGGAGTATCGATATCCAGCGACTCGATCGGCTCGGCAATGACCAAAGGCAGAACGCCTGGCCCCACGAATCGCTTTTCCTGACGAAGTGCGTCTGGGGAGATCAGGTAGATGGAACCGTTGAGTGCATACGCCGGCTGCAGATCCTGAGAACGGCTGGTCAATGCCTCCCACCCCAGAAACGGCTCCAGCGAATCGCCTTCGAGCCTGAAGCTCCATGCCGGGTGAGCAGCGGCTGTGCTGACGCTGACCACTGATCGGCGGTTACTGCACTCGAACAGCGACACCGCCTGGCGAATCGACTGCACGCTGCGAAAAGGTGACGTCGGCTGAAGCAACATCACGCCGTCCACCGCACCCTGCGCGGCCTCATAGTCCTCCAGCACCTGAAGCACCACATCGACGCTGCCGGCCGTGTCGGTCGCAAGGTGCGCCGGGCGCAACCCAGGCACATGCGCGCCGAAGCGCTGCGCCACCTGGGCAATCGCCGGATCGTCGGTAGAGACAATCGTCTCGACAAACACCTTGCTCTGCAAAGCAGCCTCGACCGTCCAGGCAATCAGCGGACGCCCGTCAAGCAGCTTGATGTTCTTGCCTGGCAGCCGCTTGGAGCCACCCCGGGCCGGGATGATGGCAAGGATCTTCATTTCGACGCCACGAAACGGCTTAACATCGAGAGGCCGACCTTGCCGCTCTTTTCCGGGTGGAACTGCGCGCCACAGACATTATCCCTGGCCACCACCGCGGCAATCGCCGTATCGCCATACTGGCAATCAGCTATACGGTGTTCGGCGGCGCGGGGCACGGCCATGTAAGAGTGGACAAAGTAAACCGCGCTGTTTCGGGGATCGATGGACTCCAGCAGGGTGCCTTCCCACGCACTGCGCGCCTGCGGGTAAACCAGGCTGGACCAGCCGATGTGCGGCACCTTCAGCGCAGCACCCGCATGATCCTGGGCGGGTATCGCCTCGACAGTACCCGCAATCAACCCCAACCCTTCGCAGTGGCCAAACTCATCGCTGCTGTCGAGCAGCATCTGCATGCCCAGGCAAATGCCGAACAATGGGGCGCCCGAGGCAGCATAGGCCTTGATCGCCTCGTCCATCCCGTTTGCACTCAACTGACGCATGGCATCTGCAAACGCACCGACACCCGGCAGCAGCACCTTGGAGGCATGCTTGAGCGCCTGGGGATCGGATACCAACCTGACCGTCGCGCCACAATGCTCAAGTGCTTTCTGCACGCTGAACAGGTTACCGACCCCATAATCAATAACGGTAACTACATTACTCATACCTGCGTACCCGGATTCCCGCTGCCGAAACATCGTTGCGAATATCGACCAAAGCGGCCCGCTTGTAGTGCAAGATGTCGGCCATCGCAACGGCATCCGCACCCTTGCCAACCACCTTGACGGCATCCTGGGCGCTGCCCATTCCGCCACTGGCGATGACGGGAATGCCCACCGCTTCAGTAACGGCCTGCACCAGCTCCAGATCGAAACCCTTGCGCGTACCTTCCTGATCCACAGATGTCAGCAGTATTTCCCCGGCACCCAGCGACGCACCTTCACGCGCCCACTGCACCACATCACGCCCGGTGCTTTCGCGGCCATTGTCGGTGAACACCTCCCAACGCCCCGCCGCCACGCGCTTTGCCTCGATCGAAAGCACCATGCACTGGCTGCCGAAGCGACGAGCAATCTCGCTGATCAGCGTAGGGTTGCCCACGGCCGCCGTATTCACGGCGACCTTGTCTGCACCGCAGCGCAACAAATGAGCAACATCCTCGACCGAGCGCACGCCGCCGCCGACGGTCATTGGAATGAACACGTTCTCGGCGGTGGCGCGGATCAAGTCACCCAGACTGTTGCGCCCGTACAGGCTCGCCACACAGTCCATGTAGATAAGCTCGTCGATACCCTGCTCGTAGTAGCGCAGGGCATGTTCGTTTGGCGAACCGATGATGCGCAGCCCTTCAAGGTGAATACCCTTGATCAGGTTGGCCCCCTTTACATCAAGGCGGGCAATCAGTCGCGTGTTGCTCATTCAGCACTGCCCTGCGGGTTCCAGGGGGTGTAACGCAGCTTCCACTCGCCATCGACGACGTGCCACAGATGCGGCGAACGGAAACGGTCGCAGGTCGCAAGAAACTCTTCACGCGTCATGCTGATGTAGTCCAGGAACTCTTTTTCGTAGCGCGCAGGGTATTCGCCTTCATACCGCTGCATCAGCGCCATGGCTTCGTGCTTGTCGATATGGTGGTTACGGATTTCCTGAGCGGAATCCATCATCGAGCGCCCCACACCGAACTTGATCCAACGGGTGAAGTAGAAGAAACCGTCGACCTTGTCATCCAGGCTGTTGTACTTGGAGTACGTGCCCTCGGTACGAACAGGGTTGGCTTCAAAGCCGGTGTGTTCAACCGCATAGTAGTAGGCCTCCTGCGGGACCCACTTCTTGTAGTAGCCCAGGTACTTGAACTCGATACCTTTGCGTTCCAGCACCTCAGGCGCCATCGGCAGGTAGCTGGCGAGGTCGACCATCGGCACGCCTTCATCCAGATACTCGCCGATCGGCTTGCCGCCGAGGAAGATATCGCGAATGTCGCGCCCCCCCAGGTAATCCAGGGAGAAGCCCTCGCTTTCGGCGACATCGCTGGCGCCTGCATAGCTGGAGGTCTTGTGCGAAATCTTCTCGCCGTACTCGCCTGGCATTTCCCCGTAAAAAATCAGCGGGATATTGAGCTTGGCGGCCATCTTGGCGACAAAGGTCTTCTGCCCCAGGATAAACGGCTGAAACGGGTGCAGCAGGTTGATCGTTGCATTGCGCGTCAGCAGGCGATGGATCTTGCCGTTGGGCGTATACAGGAAGTTGTCGAAGCCACCGACATGCAACCAGTTCTGGAAGTTTTTCCAGCCGATATCGGTATACAGGTGCGGCGACCAGGTCACGGTCAGCGGGTTCATGCCGTACTTGTACTTCAGCAGGTGGGACTGCATCGCGCTGTCCTTGCCACCGCTGCCCCCCACGATGCAATCGTAGCTACCGTCACTCTTGCGGTATTGATTGCACAATTCGATCAGTTCGCGCTCGCGCTCATCCCAATCGATCTCGCCCGTTTCCTTGAGCTTGTTGAAGTTGCAGGCGTGGCACACACCATGCTCGTCGAACGTCAGCGTCGTCTTGGTAGAGCTGTTGCTGTGCGCGTACTCATTGCTCGACATGGGCTGCTGGTTGGACATGTTGCAGATCGTGCAAAACTTGACGTCTCGCGGCAGCCCGTAGAAAACTTCCAGCTCGCCTTTGGGTGCGGCAAACTTGGAAAGGTCTATCGTTGAGCTTGGGGAAATTTTCAAAAAACCAGTCTCCAATTGCGAATACAACAATCAAACAGGGTACTTGTTACGAGCCAACTGCAGGTCGTCAGGGCGCCCCACATCCAGCCACGGCTCGTGCATAGGGTAAGCAATGGTACTTTCGCCCTTCTGCTGCACACGCTCGAACAGCGTAGGCATGTCACATTGCCCGCCCACGACGAGTTCATCGAGAACGGCGGGGGCCAGGACATAGATACCGGCGTTTACATGAGTTCTGTAGATAGGCTTTTCATCAAAGCCTACAATCTTTATGCCATCCGTTCGTATCACGCCGAACGGGTTCTGCCATTCATGCAGCCTTACCGCCATTGTTGCCATCGCGCCATGCCGAAGGTGGAAGTCAAGCATCTCGCCATAGCGTATATCCGTCAGCACATCACCGTTGGTGACCACAAACGGCAGCGTTGGACGCGGCGCCAGCAAACTGATCGCGCCCGCGGTACCAAGCGGAGAGTCTTCGTGAAGATAAGCGATCTTCACGCCCCACTTGTGGCCATCGCCAAAATAGTCCTCGATCATGTGCCCCAGGTAGTGCACAGACACGATGAAATTGACAAAACCGTCTGCTTTCGCACGCTCGATGATAAGTTCGAGGATCGGTTTGCCACCCACCGGCAACATCGGTTTGGGGCAGTCTTCGGTAAGTGGCAGCAAGCGCTTGCCCAGCCCACCGGCCATGATCACCATCGTGTGTTCGCGATCAACAGGCTCGAGCACTTCGTCCCACAGGTGCAGGCCGATGACATGCCGCTCGCTGTCGACGATCGGAAGCTGGTGAATCTTGTTGGCGTGCATCAGGTCCAGAACCAGCTCACGCGCCATATCGGGCGGCACCACCAGTGGGCTGAGCGCCATGATCTGCTCAACCGGGCTATCCAGGTTCAGGCCCCGCAGCAGGCCACGCCGAACATCGCCGTCCGTGACACTGCCCTGCAGGCGCCCCTCAGGGCAGACCACAAGCGTGATCTGCAATCCCGAAGCGTCCAGATTGCTGATCGCCTGTTGAATACTTGAACCTTGGGCAAGCAGTACATTGCGCCATAGTTGCTGATCTAGTGGTTTCATGTCTTCTCTTGCCGACTCAGGTATTTCGATTCATTGATGCGTACTGGCGCACTCATTACCACCTGCCCTGCGGGCAAGTCTTTGACCAGGGTCGTGCCCGCCCCCACGATGGCGCATGTGCCCACCGAGACACCTTGCAGGGTGGTGGAGCCCGCACCGACGAATGCACCACATGCCACGTTGACCGCGCCACACAGCACCGCACCTGGAGCAATATGCACGTGGCTGCCGATTATACAGTCGTGATCGATTCTGACCCCGGTATTTGTGATCGAGTTAACACCAATCCTCGTATCGGCTTGAATCACCGCGCCAGCCATGACCTGCACCCCGTCGCTCAACTGCACACTCGGATCCACCCACGCAGCGGGATGAACCAATGCAGGAAAGTGAAAACCACGTGCGCTGAGGGCCTGGAACATGTCCTGGCGACGAGACAAGCCCGGCACCTGCCCAACCCCGTTGACCAGCCCAACCTGTGCCCCCTCGAACTGGTCGAGCACCTCGTCGCCGCCGAGCACACGTATGCCGCGCCACGACTCGATGGCAGCCCCAGCAAGGGCGGGGTCACATACGCCAAGCACATTGGCACCAATTGCTTGCAGCAACGACAACATCACCTTGGCATGACCACCTGCGCCAAGCAAAAGCACTGGGCGCGCTGCACAATGAGCCGGTTCGGCAATCATTCCACAACCTCGCCAGCACGATAGGCTCGCGCGGCCGACATACCGATCAACCCCCACAGTGCGGTAGCCGGCAGGCCCCCGCCGCAGCGTGCAGTGGCCAAATCAGCGCGGGAGAATCGCTCGCCGGCGGCCATGTCACGGGTGACCACCACTTGCTGGCGCGCAGCTCTGCGCGTATCCCACTCACTCGGCTGCGGCGACTTCATGGGCGATCCGAGCGCCTGCTCCAGGCCGCGAATCTGCGCAACCATGTCGGCGAGTTCAGCCGGTTCCAGGGAAGCCTTGTGGTCCGGGCCCGGCATAGAGCGGTCCAGCGTGAAGTGTTTTTCGATGACGCGCGCACCACGGGCAACCGCCGCCAATGGAATCAGCAACCCCTGGGTATGATCCGAGTAGCCGACCTCCAGGCCGAATGCCTGTTGCAGGGTATCCATCGCCCGAAGGTTGACCTCCGACAGCGGCGTCGGGTACTGCGAAGTGCAGTGCAGCAAGGTCACATGCCCCTGCAAGCGCTCACGCGCCTGCGCATCGCTCCAGCAACGCCAGACCTGCTCCATGTCGGCAGGCTCCTGATCGTTCGTCAGGGCATGCGCAATAATGGCAAGCCCCTGCTCGACCTCGCTCAGGGTCGCCATGCCTGTAGACACGATCAGTGGCTTGCCCGTGCGCGCGAATTGCCATAGCAACGGCCCATTGGTCAATTCGCCAGACGGTATCTTGAAGAACGGTATGCCCAGCGTGCACAGGAACGCGAGGCTGTCGCCGTCGAAAGCGGTGCTGATGAATTCAATCCCCTTGGCCTTCGCATGCGCCTGCAAGTCGGCATGCCAGGCCCGGGGCAGCTCCAGTTTCTGCAGCATGGCCAACTGGCTTTCGCCCGCATCCGTGGTCTTTTGCTGATAAGACGCCTTCGGCGCGGTGGCAGACGCCAGCTTGCGCGCATCGAACGTTTGAAACTTGACCGCATCAGCCCCTGCGTCCGCCGCCAGTTCCACCAGCTCGAATGCCAGATCGCGCTGACCGTTATGGTTAACGCCTGCCTCAGCAATGATGTAAACGCACTCTTTGTTAGCTGATCTCATACGTTAACTCAAATCATGAAATGACTTGTGACCCGAAACGTCACAGGCTGCAAGGGTACGCACGATGGTGCTCGCGGCATCGCCCTGCCCATAGGGATTGACCACTTGCCGGCTTGCCCGAACGAACGCCTCGCCCAGCGCCTGGGTCAGCGCCGACTCGATCGCCTCCTTGGTCGCCGCGCAGTGCAGCACCGAGCTGGCACTCAGTCGGCCGGCCTGCCGACTGCCAATATTGACCGTAGGCACACCAAACGAGGGGACTTCGATAATACCGCTGGATGAGTTACCCACTACCGCGGCAGCACGCCTGACAACGCTCAGGTAGCGCCTGAAGCCCAGAGAAGGAATCGCCAGCACACGCTGAGGATGTCGAGCGGCAAACTGCTCGATCAACGGAATGATCGCACGCCCGCCATTATCGGCATTCGGATACGTTAGCACCACACGATACGCATCAAATGCCTCCAGCGCCTGCAGCAGCGCCTCGAAGCTTTTCACCGGATCCTCTTCAAGCAGGGTCACAGGGTGATAAGTCACCAACAGAAACGGCTCAGCCAGGTCAAAATCGAGGCTCTCGCGCAACGCCTGCAGTGACATGTCTGGCGTACGCTTGAGGTGATCGAGCCCGACAGCCCCGACATTGAAGACACGCTCGGGAGATTCGCCCATCTGGATCACACGTTGACGGTAAGGTTCTGCCGCCACGAAATGCAGAAACGCCATTTTCGTGATCGCATGCCGAATGGCGTCATCATACGCGCCCTCGGTCAGCTCACCGCCGTGCAGGTGCACGATCGGGATGCGCATGATCAATGCAGCCTGGCAAATGCTCAACGCCTCGAAACGATCACCCAGCACTACCAGCAGGTCCGGGCGCAATCGGTCAAGGGCATCGGCGAAACCCAGTACGCCCAGCCCCATCGACTTGACCGTACCGACATCGGTGTTCGACGACAGCAGCATCTCCACCTTGGCATCGATTTCAAAGCCGTCCTGCACGATCTGCTGCCACGTGTCGCCGAATTCGGGGGACAAATGCATGCAACTGACGATCAGTTGCAGCTCCAGCCGGTCGCTTTGCTGAATTTCCTTCATCAGCCAGTACAGCAAGCCATACTCGGCCCGCGTGCCGGTAAAGACGGCCACCCGACGGGTCATTTGCCCTCCTGGGGAGGCACGCTGCTGGGCAGATTGACGACGCGCGCTTCAAGCCACTGGGCGTTGCTCAGATCGCCTTTGACACAGTGCTGATACGCCGGCAGACGGTTCATCAACGCCCAGATCGGGCGCGTCATCACACCGCGTTCATTGGTCGCCTTGAGCAACGCATCGCGCTGGGCGCGGTCCGGGCAGATGACTGCGTTGAGCCAGTAGTTGGAGCGGCAACCTTGCGGCTCTGTGACAAACTCAAGGTCGCTGCCCTGCAGCGCCTCCTTGTAGCTCATCGCCAATCGACGCTTGGCTGCCAGGAAACCATCGAGCTGCTCGAGCTGAGCGCACCCAAGGGCCGCATTCAGGTTGGGCAAGCGATAGTTGTAGCCAACTTCGTCATGGACATACTCATAGGCATGCGGTTGCTTGGCGGTTGTCGTCAGGTGCTTGGCCTTGGCCCCCAGGCTCTCGCTGGTCAGCAGCATGCCGCCGCCGCCCGTGGTGATCACCTTGTTGCCGTTGAAGCTCAACGTGCCGACCAGCCCGAAGGTCCCGGTATGACGCCCCTCGTAGGTGCTGCCCAGCGACTCGGCGGCGTCTTCAACCAGTGCCAGGTTCCAACGCTTGCAGACGGCCATCAGTTCATTCAGTGCAACAGGGTGACCAAAGGTGTGCATCGGCAGACAGGCACGCAGGACTCTTCCATCCTCACGCAGCCGGCAAAGGCCATCCTCGCCGATCACAGCCTGCGCATCGAGCCACTGCTCCAGCGCTGCCGGCGACAGCCCCAGCGTGTCACGATCGACATCCACGAAAACCGGCTCGGCCCCGCAGTAAGCGATAGCGTTACAGGTCGCGACGAAGGTCAACGACTGGGTGATGACCAATTCACCAGTCTTTACCCCCGCCAGCAACAAGGCAATGTGCAGGGCCGCAGTACCGTTGACCGTCGCCACCGCACGCGGGCTGCCGGTATAGACTTGCATGTCATGTTCGAAGCGGTCTACGAACGCCCCCACACTGGACACGAACGTGGAAGCAATGGTGTCGCTCACATACTGCTGTTCATTACCCGCAAACACCGGTGCGTGCAGCGGGATAAACTCTTGAGTGCAGTATTGATCGCGCACAAACCTGACCAGCGAGTCGTACATACCGAACCTCAGACGTTATAAATATTGGCTTTGTACTTGGCCAGGTTGTGCGGCTGCGTGAACCACTCCACCGTTTTTTCCAAGCCTTGACGAATCGAATACTCGGGGGTGAACCCGGTCAGGCCGTTGATCTTAGTGTTGTCGCACCAGAGCCGAAACACCTCGGACTTTTCTGGGCGCATGCGCTGTGCATCCGTGAGAAATTCGACATCACTGCCCATCAACTCGCGTACCAGGTTCAGGGTATCGGCCACCGAAATCTCGAAATTGGAACCGATGTTCACCACTTCGCCAACGGCCTGCTCGCAACGCGCCAACTCCAGGAAACCACGGCAGGTATCGGCCACGTAGTTGAAGTCTCGCGTAGGGGTGACATCCCCCAGTTTTATCTGCTTCTGGCCCGAGGCAATCTGGCTGATGATGGTCGGGATCACCGCACGCGCGGATTGACGCGACCGTAGGTATTGAAGGGGCGAGCAATCGTCAACGGCAAGTCGAACGCATTGTAGAAACTCATCGCCATCGCGTCCGCACCGATTTTCGATGCACTGTAGGGCGATTGCGCCTGCAGAGGGTGCTTCTCGTCGATAGGCACATATTGTGCCGTACCGTAGACCTCACTGGTCGACGTGTGAATGACACGCTTGACGCCGTTTTCCATCGCCGCCTGGCAAATGTTCAAGGTACCTTTGACATTGGTGTCGACGTAACTGTCCGGCGCGACATAAGAATAAGGAATGGCGATCAAGGCGGCCAGATGAAGATGATGTCCACATCTTTGGTAATGTGCTTGCAGTAATGCGGGTCACGCACATCGCCATTGAGTACTTCAATGCTGGACAAGCAGCCTACGTCTTCCAGCCACCCCCAATAGTTGAACGAGTTATATTGGGACAGTGCTTTCACCTTGTAGCCTTCGCGTACAAGCAGTTCGGTCAAATGCGAACCAATGAAGCCATCGGCGCCGGTCACTAAAACGGTAGTCATTCTTGAACCCTTTAACGTGTTGGCCTCGAACCCTGACGGGTGAAGCGCAAAAAACGAATAAACCTTGCCTGCCCAACGCTGCGCACCCCACGTATGTCGGAGGGCACCGCGATGCCTCTGGAACGCCGGTTCCAGCCACCTGCGCAGGTGGGTACTGGCCATTGAGCATGTGATTTGCACAACTGTGAAGCATCTGCATGCCGTGCGCAACATCGGGGCGCGAGCACGGGCACGCCCTGTAAAGGGCTGACTGCAGATTACGTTCGGGGGGCTTCAGGCCGTGCCCATGGGAGCACACTAGGTAACCGAACCACGGACTCCACGTCCTTGATGAGCGCAAGAAGCGCCACCCCCCGCTACCACGCGCTGCCGCCCCCTTCGCTGCACGGGCTGGGGACCGCCCCCTGAGAGCCTGGTCCCGACGCTTCAATCAACTGAGCGCGGCTTTCATCACAGTGGGTAGACGGGAAAATTGCTGGGTAGATCAATCATGGCCGGGATTATACCGGCTCGTACGATGAAGCGCGAAGCTTGCGCCAGTAGGTGTGGCGCTATCGCTTCACCAGAGTATCGCGGCCCCCTGCCGAACGCAGTGCCGGCAGCCAACTGACCACCACACTAGGGCTTCTGTCTCAGCGCACCGTAGGACGATTGTTCGGCGCGTATTTTTTCAAACAAAGGCGATAGACGAGACATTTCATATATAGCGCCTATTGGCGATAGGTGATGCACATCCCGGAACGTCACCCGCCCTTCGTCGTCAAAAAAACTACACTGTCCTTGCGGGCACTGAACGTCATGCACGGGGATATAGTTAACCGACAACCTAGCCAACTTGGCACTGTAAGCCAGCTCCCTCGCAGCAGCACTGGCATCGGCTTTGCAAATCTGCCGTAAACGTTCATCAGAAAAAATGAAATCCGGAACGGCGTAGCACTGGGCAAGCTCCACCCCTGGCCGAATGAAATCCCCAATAACATAAGCGGAATGCCCATACCCCTCCAGCGTTCGTACATGCTGATTATTGATCTTGGATATAGCGTCCGGTCGATTACGTTTGGCATTTGATATGAAAACAGTAAGATCCCCTTTGTAGGCTTCAGCCCAGGACAGGAATGACCTGTTGCGCGCTGCGCACTGCTCCGTCAACAACCGCGAAGAAAATTTTCGCAGAACCCCATCAAACCCGCTTTGCGAAATGCAACCGCTTAAATAGGCAACCGCAATATTAGAATCTTTGAACAGCTCCGAAACCCCTGCCACCAGGTGCATCGCATGGCTATCCCCCCATACCACAACAGTATGGTTCGAGCGACGGTCATTTTGACAGGTAAATAGATCGTTGGGGAAACCGCTCAAATTTCCAGCGCAGTACTGACGCCTTTCAACTACCCGCCACTCAGAATTACTGAGGGCAACACGATGCACCGGCACCCGCCCTTCGAGCGCCTTGAGCAAAAACACAGCGCCCACAGACAGGATCAAAAGAACAGCGAATGCCGAGCGCGAAAAAAAACCGTAAACCCCAGCGCAGGCCTTGCTTTCGGTGTACCTAAAGCGACACTCGACCCACACATAGAGAGCGTAGCCAAAACCGAACATGACCGTCAGCAACACCAGCATGTCGCCGACGCCCAGCTCACCGAAAACAGTTCTGTAATAAACAATCAGCGGCCAGTGCACCAAGTAGAGCGAGTAACTTATGCCACCAACAAACACCACCAGTGGATTTGCCAGAAGCACGCGCCCAAGCCTCGAGCGCGGAGCAACCACAATAAGTGCAGCAGCGAGAAGCGCCACCCACAGCGCATTGTAATAAGGAAAAACGCTACGTCCTGTCAGGGACACCATCAACAGGAGCAGACCGCCCAAGGCGGCCAGCAAAAGAATATCCGCAAAAAGGCCATCGATCTTGAGTCGCTCCAGACGAAGCAAGACCAGCAGTGCACCAATACCAAATTCAAAAATGCGAAACGGCATTAAATAGAAGGCGGTCGACCCTCCATCGAGGAAAATTGCGCGCCAACCGCCAGCCGTACCTAACACGCTGCCCAGATCGTACGATATAAACGCCCAGTTCAATCCAAGCGACGCCGCGCTCAAAAGAGCCAACACAACCACAAAGGATCCCCTTGACAAATACTTCAAGGACATCATTATCAGCAACGGCCACACTAGGTAAAACTGCTCCTCGACACCTAACGACCACGTGTGCAGCAATGGCTTTATTGATGACTCGACGTCAAAGTACCCGACTTGCGATAAAAAATAGAAATTGGAAACACTAAAAAACGCGGCTAATGCCGAGTCCAGCAGCAACCCAAAACGCTCATCAGAGAACAGCAAAAAACCACCCGCCAGCGTAAACATGCAGGTGACCAGCATCGCTGGAAACAATCGCCTTATCCGTCGTCGATAAAAATTCGACAGGCTAATGCCACCTGTACGTTGATACTCTCGCAGCAGCAGACCCGTAATCAAATAGCCGCTGATCACAAAAAAAACATCTACACCAACAAACCCGCCTGGCAACCAAGAAATTTCCAGATGAGCGAAAATCACCGCCAGAACAGCCAGCGCTCTCAGGCCCTGAATTTCCTTACTGAACCCCATATTCAACCACCACTAGAACTCGCATTGATTTTTATTCACGAGAACACTTAGGCGGCACCGCTACCAGCGCCCAGCCTGACGTGCAGCCGAAACCGACACCCTTTTACACCTTACCAAGGGCCCTGTTCGCTTATTGCAATGACTTTATCCAGCCCTGGAGCAATACCCGTCGGACATTGCTCAAGCCGACTCAAGCAGCGCCACTACCTCTCGCGCCATTTCCTGCATGATTCGTTCCCGAGCATAACGCTCGACGAACACGCGGCGATCGACACTGACCAAGGTCAACTGCTCGAAACACTGCACCGCTCGCCCTACATCGCAGGGCGGAAATACAGCAGCGTTGGGCACCTCCCTGGCAATGAACTCGGCCGCATATCCACCTACCCCAGCCCAGATCGGTTTTCCCGAAGCGGCATACTCAAAGAGCTTTGACGGTAATACTCGCTTGAACGCCGCCAGGTCATTCAGATGCAAGAACAACACATCCGCCTGCTCATAGAAGGCTTTTATCTGATTGCGTGGCATTGCCGGTAGCAACTCAACATTCTTGAGTTGGCGCACCGCTAGCGCTTCACGCAATGCCCCGGTCAGCCGGCCATCGCCGATGATTTGAAACCTGGCCTTGCCTTCCAGTCGTTCTGCCAGCGCGGGCAAGATAGCTTGCAGGCCCTGCCCATCGCCAATGTTGCCTGCATACACCACCCTCAGCGGCTCGCCTTCGCGGCCTCGATGCTCACTCGAGGCAAGCGGTTCACTGAATTCGGCGTCCACCCCATTGGGAAAAAACGAGAAACGGACACGCGGGTACCTGGCTTGGAAGTAAGGCAGAAAACCAGGCGAAACCAAATTGACAATTTGCGCGCGCGTGATGGCCCAACGCTCCAACACCCCGAACGACCAAACTACCGGGCGCCAGACACGAGCGCTGAACACGCCCGCCAGCGTTTCGACAAAAATATCGCGGATATCCAGGTACAGACGCGCGCCTTTGCCACACGCCAGCAAGGCACCCAGTACTGCAGTCATCAAACGCGACGAGGTGGCAAGACCAGGTCGTAGTCCCTGCCCCGGGCGAATCGGTACGCCCCCCAAGCAAAATGCAGAAAGGACCACGACTGCCCAAGCAGCCCACCTCTACTCTCCGGCAACACCACCCGGCGGATACGCAAGCCATCATGCTCCTCAAAGCACTCCGCTTCCTGCACACAGGACTGGTAGCGATTGGGCTGGGTGGTCAACACATCAATTGACACCCCCGTCCCTTGCGCACGCAGTGCTTTCACCAAGGCTGCAGAGCGAAACGAGCCCGCCGACAAGTCTGGGGGATAAAAAAAGCTGAGAAAAAGGATTCGCTTTGACATTGAGAGTGCTGAATCAGCCCACCTTCTTTTGCTCGAGTACGCGCGCGTACAGAGCCAGCAGTTCGCCTTCCTGCTCTTCCCAGTTCAACACTGCAGCTGCCTTCAGTGATTGCTCTGCATAAAAATGGCGTTTGGCCTGATCATCGACCAGTGTCTTCAATGCGGTAGCTAACGCCTCGGTATCACCCGGGGGAACGAGCAAGCCCAGGTCATGTTCCCTTACCACCCGGCGAATTTCGGGCAAATCGGAAGCCACCACCGGCAACCCCGCCTGCACGTACTCGAACAACTTGTTCGAATCGGTGGTGTAGTGGTTCAGGCACGTATTCTCGATGGGCTGGACGCCGATACTGGCGGACGCGGTGTAATCTGGTAGCTCGGCCAATGCGACGGTCGGGATGAAGCGAACCCTCTGCTCAAGGCCCAACTCAGCAGCGATGCAGCGCAGGTTCGCGTCCAGGCGTCCACCACCGATGAACACGAAGTAGGCATTCGGCACCAGCGCCGCCACCCGCACCAGACGCTCAAGCCCACGCCCCTGCTGAACACCGCCCTGGTACACCACGATAGGCCAAGGTTCCATCAGACCAAGCTCATCTCGAATGCGCGAACCGCCCTGTACCGACTGCTTGCGTGGTCGATTCTGCAGAACCACCGGGCGGCCTATGCCGTAGGCACGGGCAAAGAACTTGGCCCTGGCTTCTGTCGTCGTGATAGTGCCATGGGCGCGCGGCATGAGCGCACCCTCGACCCAGGCGACGAGCTTGCGAAGGCCGGTATAGCCTTCACGACTGGTACTGATCTCATGAGCATCGTAGACGAGCCGCGCCCGCGACAACCTGGCAGCCAACCATGCCGTCGGCAGGGTATTCACATCATGCGCATGGACAACGTCGGGACGTTGGCGAACCACGTTGATCAGGAGCGCAACATGCCCACGGCAGCGTCCAATAATTTGAAGAATCAAAGAAAATGCAGACCTGCGTGAGGGCTCACGGATACAGCAGGCTTGCTCACGTTGCGGCGCTTGAACAACGAGACACACACACGGCGCACCGTGATCCGATCCTCAATCACCTCAACAAGCTTCGTCTTGGCAGGCACATGGCACGCATTGACCGTCACATGATAGCCGCTTCGTGCAAGTGTCTGCGCCTCTTTCAAGACACGCGCGTCATTACAAAAATCGTTCCAGACCAACATCGAAACAGCAACCAACTTACACCTCGCCTCGACGACACTCGGCATAGACAGGAAGAATAGCCAACACCAAGCGATAGGCTTTGTCGTAGCTACCTTTACGGTAATTTTCTTCAAAGCCCGAACACAAAGCAGCCAAAAGCGCTTTATTAAGACTCAACTCAGAAATTTCATTTCGCCGCGTTTTTAGCAGCGTCAAGGCAGGCTCAATGACTTGAGCGGTTTGTGGCCATTTAAAGCCAACAGGCTCCAACTCCCAGCGCGCCCAATGAAGCAAACGCAAATCCCCCTCAGCATCCAACCAGAGCATGCCTGGTCGAATATCAGGCAACTGAAAAGCGAGCGGCAACTCTCCGAGCATACTAGCAATAGCTGGAAGCAACTCACGAAGCCGATCCAACGGCTCCAGATCACAATCGCCTTCATACAAATGGCGCAAGTAATCAAGGCTCTGAACGTTCAAACGCCCTACCAGTTGAAGCCTTGATCGTAGATAACTGCTGACCAACACAGGTGCAGGAACCCACGCAAGCGACTGTGCGCGAAAATCGACAAGCGTGTCTGGCCATGAGCTCTCGTCATCCGGGACAAACATCTTGTAGCCCGTGACCTCGAACAGGTGGCAATTCATGCCTGCAACCGTCGTCGCGCCCAGAAATGCTGGAGCCGGCAGCCCACGCTGCTGCGTCAACAACGAGGCCTCATGGAGCGCTTGAGAGCTGCGACTGGTATCAAAAATCTTGAATAGAATCTGCCGTTCGCTGCCGTCGCTGCTCACTACATCGGCAACAAAACAAAGCAGCTCTGGGGCACCGAGTGAAACCCAACGACTGGAAAACCGGACCTGCTGGGTATCCATGACTGCCCCCAGGCTTTCCAGCATCCATTTCTCACGCCCGGCTTTTTCGACAAGCCCAGCAAAGCCACTCGCCTTCTTCTCAGGCAAAAATACATGGGCGTGAAAAAACAGCGCACGCAACATACCCTGCTGCTGGTACAGCTCGGCAGTATCCTTGAGGACATTGGCCGCCTTGCTGAAGAGTTGCCGCGAGAGCAAGAGCGAAACGACAGAAACCAGGACGCCCACAGGTTCAAGGTAAAGATGATCAACAACGATAAAAGAAAACGTTATCAAAAAACCAAGACTAGACATCAGTTTTGGCAACGTACCCAGCCCATCTTCAAGCTTATTCCTGACAGCGCTACTGCTAGCACACAACACCACTACAACAATGGAGAAGAGCAGAAAGTAGGCGAGGATCAGAAAAGCCAATTTCGTATAAAACAACAACATGCCACACAGACAAACACCCGTGAAGCACAGACCAGCGAATGCCTGGGAGAAACGCAGGTAGCCTTTGCTGGCCACCTCATCCTGTCGTTCAAAGATCGCAATCTTCCGGCTACGCTGAACTAATTTTTCTGCGCCTCGCTCAGAAAAAACGTGCCACCAGTTTATCAAACACCAGGTGGGAAAAATAAAACAGCACCGAAGCCACACTAAGCACAACAATCAAGCGTTCGCGACCAAACGCCACCATAAAATCGGGGAAATAGCCTGGGATCGTCTCGCGCCCTAACAGCAAAATGACTTTCAACGGCAACAGAAAACTAACCAGGAACAATAATTGGCTAGCAATCGTCAGCCCGACTGACGCAGCGGTCAGCAACGGCGCAACACGAAAAAAACTTATTGCCCAAAGAGAAGAACCAGGCCTGGGCCTGTACATGGAATAAATAATTTTCCGCATCTTATTGCACGTCACTCATTACCGAAACTCCAACAATATTTTTGCCGCCGCCTCGGCACCATTTTCTCCTCGATAGGAGGAAGGAACACGCTCGTCCAGAAATGCATCTATCGAAGCATCCAGCATGCGTTCGTTGATTTCGGTCAACACCCTGTAAGGACCAAAGCTCGCGGTCATCTCGACACGACGCAATTGATCATCCGCCCCTGTCGACATATTGGGTACGAACACCGTCGGCAATCCCAGCATAACGGCCTCACACACCGAGTTATAACCGCCCGCCAAAATGGAAAAATCAAACGCGGCAAAATACCGGCTATTAGGATAATCGACGATGACACTATCAGCATCCAGATTGGGCTCGGGCTTAAGAGCAATAGGCGACTGCCCCAACACCACCTCGATACCCCGGCGCTGCAAGTGCCTGATCACACTGTCCTGCAGGTCTGCAATGCCATTGATATTACCCGCCCCAAGTTGCACGTAAGCGCAGGGCCGATCCTGGGAAAGACGTAATATTTTACGCGCCGTTGGGCGATCCAGCAGATCCTGAGGATCAAGCAATGCAATGGGATCGACTCGACGTACTTTCGTCTCGACCTCGTCATGCGCATCCTTGGCCTCAGAGAGTTCACCGGGCGCAATGATGCTATCAAAAAGCGCGATATAACCCTTGAGCTTCTGTTGATCTACACCGGCCTTGTACAAGCCACGTTTGATCCACACATAGCGAATACTGGCATAGCGGCGCATGATGCGCTGCAACCCAAGATAAGGTGCCGTGCCATCAAATACCAGAGTGCCAGGACGGTGAAGTGCCAAAACGGCGTCGATGTTGCGGAAGAACAACTGATTCCATGCCACCGGGCTTTCATTCAGTAGAGCCGCAGGTGGAACATGGTGACAAGCAAACCCCGCCCGGTGCACCAGTGCCACACCGATGCTGGTGGTAAGAAAGACAATTTTGGCGTCTGGCTTTTGCTGCTGAAGGCGACGAGCGACTGCCAGCGAGCGCGTTAGATGCCCTAGCCCGGCACCATTGATGGGGAGGAACAAAAATACGTTGGCATCAGGTTTGTAAGTAAGCCCCTTGAATGATGGCACTGCCAACCATGCACGTATCAAGAACTGCTTCAACAACCTCTTTGCAAGCCCAACCGCCTTCTTAATCACACCACGCTCCCGAGGAAATACTTCAAATAGCAGCCGCCATCTCACGCGCAGCACCTTACTGAACTGCACCCAAATATGCAACAAGATCCCGGAGAAATGACTGCAGATCATCGTCGGATGGCGAGAGTGCCGGGTCGTAATCCGCCATCGTACTTCTCCATGCTTGAGTATAGAAAGGTTGCCGCCAAAAGGTACTTTCCAAGTCGGAGAATGAAACTTCCGGCGCCAGCCCCTTGGCAGCGAATCCGTAATAGTCTACGCCAACATCATCCAACGAAAACAATTGGAAAACCTTGATCCCGGCAGCAAGCAGCTCGATGGTCACGGAAGAATTGCCTACAATTGCTATATGCTCACTCTCCGGCGTCTGCATCACTAATTGCACAGATGAGATAGCCTCGCGCAGCTCAGGTGAAGTGCGCGGGTGTAACTTAACCTGAACATTTAACACATCTGGATTTTGCGCCAGCGCCTCGACCACCGCCAGCAACGGTCCCGGTAAGAACACAGCCGTCAGGTAGACAACGACCGTCACGCGTCCATCAACAGTCGCGAAGAGCCTGGTGAACTCCGCCGTTGGCCGATGCCTCCCAACGACGTAGACCTGCCCACGTGAATGCCCAATATGCTTGTAGACCTGTGCTGAATGATTATTACGCAGTATGGAATATTCGAAATCCAATGCGGGAAAGCGCGGCGACACTTCTGCGTGCTGCAGATATATACGAGGCACACTGAACAACTTCATGACCATCGAAAAAGCCACCGTGCTCGCAGAGTGATCATTCGCCACCACCGCTATCAGCGGCAACCGCTTGGACTCTTGCAAGAAAAAGCGAAAGAAGCGATAAAAATACCTGCAGTAGGTCAACACCGCATCTGCGCTCACAGAATGACACGTCAACCGACGACTAAAGCCTTTGACCATGCCAAATAAAATCAGCTTACAGGTCGCATCCTCCTGACTTTCCAAACACTGCTGTTTCTCCGCAAAAGATAGATTGAGCGCCCTTGAATATTCAAGCCCTACGTGCCCGGCCTGCGCCGAGAGAAAATAAAACTCCCGCTCATTATTCGCAGTAGCGCCAAAGAACAATGCGCGACTTTCGATGTGCACGTAAGTCGTTTCTCTTCTGCGTGTAAATTCCTGCCTCACGGCCACGAGCAACCCTTTTCGATCGCCCACCGCCGCCAGCGCCGGAATGCCCTGCCCTTTGTTACCGGCGCCCGAAACGAATCGACCAAACTCCAGCACCGTAAAGATGCGCACTAACCCTCGATGGAAAAGCCAGAGCATGCGCGCGAACCGCCACACCCCCAACCTGGCGATCAAATGCCTTAACGCGAGACAGTGCTTGAACGCCCCACGGCATTTGGTACGCATGCGCATGAACATGAGCCCTTAACCCTCGGCTACTTGCTGATACTCAGCCCGCACGCTGGCTAACCTTGGCATCAAACGACGCTTGACCTCATCGAAGACTTCGCGCACACACACTTCTTGCGGTTCGGTGAAGTCGATCCACACTGGGGCCACCACAGTAGAGTTCAGCGTCAGCTGGTCCACCTCTGTTTTTCCACCGGCGGTACGCAGGTAGTAGTTTTCCGGAGAGAAACCAAGCATCCAGGTTTCAATACCCAACGCGGCGCCTAACTCCATGGGCACGCTACTGATACCGACCAGCAGATCCAGCCCCAACAGGCAGCCGGCCGTAGCCTCGAAATCATTGAACAGATCAACATCATCCAGTAGCCGGATGCCAAGATCACGGCAGGTTTGAATTTCTGCCTCTGTCATCGCATGCTGGATGGACCAGACTTCCACTCCTTCCAACCCTGCCAACGGAGCAAAGTCTTCCAAGCGCAGGTACATCAGCTTTCGCATGCCAACCATCAGATGGCTTCGCCACAGTATTCCTATCTTGAGTTTCCCGACAGACGGAGTTACGCGTGCCGAACAATCCCACTTCAAATACCCCCCACGCGCGGGTCGAGCGATCACCCCAGAAAAATAGTTAAACATCAAATTCTGGGAAAACGTCACATAATCCGCTCGCTGCATTTCTGAATAGGTACCATCATCAAAGAAACCAGCTACACTTTCATGCACCCCCGTCAAGCGGGCATTTATCGTATCCGACCTTGTTGCCATTATCTTTCTAACGCGTCGAACCGGAATGAAATTAATTTCAGGATAAGACCTGGAGAGGATATTGAGCAATCTTGGGTCACACGATGCGGAGACACGCCCATATCTTTTTTGAATCGCCCCATAGAGCTGAGAAGAACGTATTTCATCCCCAACCCCCTCATCTGCAATAATATAGAGGCTCTTCTCAGAGCACGCACCTGGCAAGGAGCTATAATTATAAAACTTTTCACCCAGGAGCTTGCCGAGAATCTTCCACTGCCTCGTTTTCCTCTTTGAATAAAAAGACGAAAGGTAGTTGCCAGCCATTACTTCTGTCGTTGTGTATTCGCTCTCAACTTTTACCAGCCCCTTTCTTCCAGCCGTACGAATCCCATAACCAATCTTGGCTCTGTAGTCCAAAATAGCCCGCATATCAAAGCCGGCGCGTGGCATGGAAAAACGCAGCCCGCCTGCGGCAAAGCCATCCGCTGGATTTTCCTCAAGTACACGCTGGAAGCAATAGAGCGCCGCCCCGTAGTCGCCACGATCCAGATACCTGAAGCCCAATATAACTGTCTTGGGAAGTACGTTGTCCGATACCGCCCCGCCATCAATTAAATTCAGCGCCTCATCCCAAAGATCACAACGCAGCAGAAAGCTCAGCACCGCGTCCTGCCTAATTACATTCAAGCCAGGAAAGCTAGGAAGAATAGCGCCAAGGCATTGCTGATAGGCCACATCAAAATGCTCTCTTTCTTTTCTTCGGGCATGGAGGTTCTGCAACAGCGTTATATCTGACTTGTTGGCGGCGACAATATCAAAGAGGACATCCGAACGCCCATCGAACCACTCTGGCATAAACTTCAGAACAAACCGCGCCAACACAAGGTTCGGCTTACCCACTGCCAGACACCGGCCCAGATAATCATACACTTCGGCGTGATAACCATAAGAAAACAACAGGGTGAACACCCCGGAACAACTCGACACCACACCCACCGGCACATCAGGCAACCTGATATATGCGTGGGGAGAGATAGTAATATCCGACACCACATCGAGATAAAACTGCGAAACCGAAAACTTTAACCTTGCCGCCTCATCCCCTGAAAAACGCTCACTCAAGTCACCAGCCAACATGCGAAAAAATTCTGACTTTCTCGGCAGGCTGAATACCAGACAATCTGACACACTCTGCAAGATCGAGAAACTTATCTACCTTGACGTCTTTCAGCTCTGGCAACTTTTTTACAAGTAACTCAACCCAGGCATCAGCGTTCACGCCATCCGCAGTCGCATACAAGCAGCGAATCGCCAACAGCTGGTCACTCAGGCAAAGCGCCTCAAAGGGTACCCCCTTCAACAAACCAGAGGCACTCTGATAATTCTTAAGCTTTGATAAACGCCGAAACTCATCCATTGAGAAAGGTGCGATGACATGCTTGCTCGCCTGAGAAGCAAACTTACCCGTTGAACGCCCGCCGCCCTCTACGCGACGCCTCACGACTTTCTTAACCAGGAGGTGCAAGAAATCGTTTGAGCGCACGATCTTTACCAGTACTGATTTAAACACCTGACCCCCCCAGAGAAAAAAGACATACGCTTAGCGACAACTTTAAAAAACGAAATAGCAAAACCAGCCTTCTGCAAAGCCAGCCTTGGGCAAGCCTTGCAGCTCGCTGAAAAATCAGGCGCATTCATGGGTGAAGCTCTTCAGCGGCACAACCAATCAGCGCGCCCCACCTCACCCCGTCGTGACATGGAGTGCGATCCGCCGACATCACTTATCCGCCAACGCAAGCCACGTCAGCGCCTCCCCCCTGACTACGTCCTTGCTTACTTGCCGCCCTACCACCTGATCCCAATACTTTGGCTCCAACCCCAAACCCGGCCGATTCTGCGAATGTCATGCTCGGTAATCACATCACCCGCCTTGAGGTCACGAACAAAGTAAATCGAGCGTCGAAACTGTTTATTGCCGACCTCAGCCTGCTGCCGCTCGAAGCCAGGCTTGCCCAGTGCCGACCAGGCATCCCGAGTGTCTTTGCAAAGGCGCTGCAGTTCATGCGGCTCCAGAGAGAATTCGCTGTCTGGCCCTTTATCGGCACGGCTGATGGTGAAGTGTTTTTCAATTACGCAAGCACCCAGCGCCACAGCGGCCACTGAGACCGTGGTGCCAAGGGTGTGGTCGGAGAGACCAGGAATAGTGCCAAAGCGCTCAGCGAGCACCGGCATCTGCATGAGGTTGGCCTGGTCGACCGGCGCGGGGTAACTGCTAATGCAGTGCAGCAGCACCTGCTGACAACCCGCCTCTCTTGCGGTGGCCACAGCTTCCTCGATTTCCGCCTCGGAGCACATGCCGGTGGACATGATCATCGGCTTGCCCTTGCTGGCCACGTAGCGAATCAGTGGTAAATCGGTGGCTTCGAACGAGGCGATCTTGTAGGCAGGTGCACCCAACTCCTCCAACAGATCGACAGCACTCTCATCGAATGGCGTGGAAAAGATGGTGATACCCAGCGATTTGGCATAGTCGAATATCTGCTTGTGCCACTCGTAGGGTGTTTCCGCCCATTTGTAGAGGTCGTACATGTT
>NZ_JAAHBU010000107.1 GCF_010671725.1 Pseudomonas brassicae
GCTTGCCAGCGAAGCTTTTCAGCCCTCCAGGTAGCGCAAGGCCAACTGCTCCGCGGCATGGCGCGACGCCACCTCCAGGTGCGGCGCCACCAGCATCATCACCTGGTACACCACGATCCCCACCTCGCCCTCGCGCGCCAGTACCCGCTGGTAATCCAGCGAGAACAGCAACGTCAGGGTGATCTGCTCCACCAGTTGCCCCAGCGCTCGGGTATCACTGGTCACCTGGCCATGCGCCTTGAGGCTTGCCAGCAGCGCTGCCAGCGTACGCTTGAGCGCATTGAGCAGGTTGCGCATGCCACGCGCCAGCTTGGGCAGCGCCCGGTCAGGTTGGACAGGTCCTGGAACAGAAACCGGTACTGCGCCATGCGTTCGACGATCAGGTGCAGAAACAGCCAGTAATCCTCGGCCTCCAGGCGCACCTCCAGCGGCGGGTCGAGCAGGGGTGTCAGCTCTTCTTCGAAACGCTCGAACAAGCCCAGCACCAACGGCTCCTTGCCGTGAAAGTGGTAGTACAGGTTGCCCGGGCTGATGCCCATCTCATTGGCAATTTCCAGGGTCGAGACATTCGGTTCGCCCTGCCGGTTGAACAGCTGCAGGGCACACTCGAGAATTCGGTCGCGGGTTTTCATCCTGTCTTCTTGTTCAGCGCACCAGTACGTAGGTACCGGGTGCGGGGTCCATGGGAGGGTAGGTCGCGCTGCCCAGGGTCATGCGGGTCTCGCGCTGCGCACCGGAGCGCGCCTGTACCCAGTCCAGCCAGTGTGGCCACCAGCTGCCGTCTACCTTGTGCGCATCGTAGTACCAGGCGCGCGGATCGCTGCTCAGCCTGGGGTTTTCGACATAGTGCGCCTTGGGGTTGCCCGGCGGGTTGAGGATGCTCTGCACGTGCCCGCTGTTGGCCAGCACGAAACGCCGTTCGCCGCCCAGCAGCAGGGCCGAGCGGTACACCGCGTCCCACGGGGTGATGTGGTCGTTGCTGCCGGCCACGTGAAAACTGTCCACCGTGACCTTCTGCAGGTCGATCGGCGTGCCGCACACCTCCAGCCCCTGGGCGTGCGCCAGCGGGTTGAATTTGAAGAAATCCAGCAGGTCGCCATGCAACGCGGCCGGCAGGCGGCTGTTGTCGTTGTTCCAGTAGAGGATGTCGAACGCTGGCGGCGCCTTGCCCAGCAGGTAGTTGTTGACGAAGTAGTTCCAGATCAGGTCGTTGGGGCGCATCCAGGCAAACACCTTGGCCATCTCGCGGCCCTCCAGCACGCCCTGCTGGTACGAGCGGCGCTTGGCGGCCTCCAGGGTCTGCTCGTCGGCGAACAGGCTCGCCGGGCTGTCCAGCTGGCTGTCGAGCAGGCTCACCAGGTAGGTGGCGCTGTGCACCCGGCGCGCCTGGCGCTTGGCCTGCAGGTGGCCCTGCAGGGCGGCGATGGTCAGCCCGCCGGCGCACGCACCGAGCAGGTTGACGTCGCGGCTGCCGGTGATTGCGCGGCACACGTTCAGCGCCTCTTCAGCCGCGGCCACATAGCTCGACAGGCCCCACTCGCGGTGGCGCGGGTCGGGGTTGCGCCAGCTGATCATGAAGGTCTGCAGGCCGTTCTTGAGCATGTACTGGACGAAACTGTTGCTGGCGCTGAGGTCGAAGATGTAGAACTTGTTGATCTGCGGCGGCACCACCAGCACCGGCCGTGCGTACTGCTTCTCGCTCATGGGCTTGTACTGGATCAGCTCCAGCAGCTCGTTGCGAAACACCACCGCGCCGGGGGTGCTGGCCAGGTTACGGCCGACCTCGAAGGCATCTGCAGCGACCTGGCGCGGCAGGCCGTCGTTGTGGCGCAGGTCATCGATCAGGTGCCCTACGCCGCGCACCAGGCTCAGGCCGCCGGAGTTGAGCAGTTCCTTGATCGCCGCCGGGTTGAGCAGGGTGTTGGTGGGCGCCACGGCGTCGTTGAGCAGCGAGAACAGAAAGTGCGCGCGGGCGCGGTCATCCTCGTCGAGCTGGCTTTCGTCGATCCACTGGCGGGTCTGCTTCTGCCACGCCAGGTACGCCTGCAGGCCGCGCCGGTAGAACGGGTTGAGTTGCCAGCTGGGGTCGTTGAAGCGGGTGTCGCGCGCGGCAGGCTGGTAGGGGGTATCGCCAAGCATCACGCGGCCCAGTTGGCCGCCCAGCTCCAGCAGATGGCGGGCGGTGTGCAGCGGGTGGCGCAAGCCGTGGCGGCCGAGGTTGCGCACCGTCGACAGCAGGTCGCGACCGCGCAGGCCGCTGATTGCGCTGCGCACGTTGATAAAGCTGGCGGGGGCGGGGGCCCCAGCCTTCGCGGGCTTGTCTTTCATCCAGGCAACACTCCGTCGTCAGGCCATCAACCAATGTTTCAATGCAAGAGCGACACCAACCCGGGCTGCGCTGGCATGCCCCGGCGCTCCTGCCAGGGGTGCAAGCGATAAGGGGCTCAAGCGCTCGGGGCGGGCCGTGGATGCATGACGGCGCGCTGGCGCTCCTGCTGCAGGAATTTCATGATGATCGGGGCGACGGCTTCGGCCCGGGTGATCAGGAACAAGTGACCGTCGTCGATTATGTGTAGCTGGGCATTGGGAATACGCCAGGCCAGCAGGCGCATATTGATCAACGGGATCAGCGGGTCGTCGTCACCGGCCAGCACCAGCGTCGGCTGCTGGATCTTGTGCAGCCAGTGGATACTGGTCCAGCCCATGCCGGCGAACAACTGCCAGTAGTAGCCCAGCTTGCCCGAGGAGCGCACCTTGGAGGCATGCGACAGCGCCAGGTCCGGGTCGCGCCGAAAGGCCCCACCGTAGATTTCCGGGGCGATGCGAATCACGTGCGACGGTTGAATGTAGCGCCGCGGGCTCGCCATCAGCCATAGCACCCGTGGCTTGCCCGGCACCATCACCGCACCGGCCGCCGTGGCGGCCAGTACCAGCTTCTTGCAGCGCTCGGGGTAGTCGTGGGCGAACTGCTGGGCCAGCGCCCCGCCCCACGACACGCCGATGGCATTGACCTGGCCATAGTCGAGGTAGTCGAGCATGCGTGCGGTCAGCTTGGCCAGGCCGGGAAAACGGTACGGCCGGCGCGGGGTCGACGAGCCGCCCACACCGGGCACGTCGAAGGCGATCACCTCCAGGTCCGGGTCCAGCGCCTCGATGAACGGAAACACCAGTTCCAGGTTGGCGCCGATGCCATTGAACACCAGCAGGGGCGTGAGGTGCGGCTTGCCGGGGCGAACGGCCGTGCGGATGGACTGGCCATCCAGCTCGACGGTTCTGAAGAGGTACGGTTGCGGCATGCGCGAGCCCTGTCGTGGTTGCCGCGCCACCCACCACAAGGGCGGCGCCGGGTGTTTTCAGCGTTCGTGAACGTAGGTGCCAGGGGCCGCTTCGGCGCTTGGGTAGGCCTTGTTGCCCAGCTTGGTCGGCGCCGGCTTGAGCTCGCCCGAACGCTCGGCCAGCCAGGTCTGCCAGTACAGCCACCAGGAGTCGGTGTGCTTGGTCGAGCTCTCTTGCCAGGCGTCGGCATCGGCCGGCATCTCGCTGCTGGTCATGTAGCGTGCCTTGGGATTGCCCGGCGGGTTGAGGATGCTCTGGATATGCCCGCTGTTGGACAGCAGAAACTCGACCTTGCCACCGAACAGCTGAGCCGACTTGTAGCAGGACTTCCACGGTGTGATGTGGTCGTTGGTGCCGGCCACGCTGAAGATGTCGGTGGTGACCTGGCTCAGGTCGATCGGCGTGCCGCACACTTCCAGTGCACCCGGGCGCACCAGGGGGTTGTTCTTGAACATTTCGATCAGGTCGCCGTGGAACGCGGCGGGCAGACGCGTGGTGTCGTTGTTCCAGAACAGGATGTCGAACACCGGCGTCGTTGCCGAGCAGGTAGTTGTTGACCCAGTAGTTCCAGATCAGGTCGTTGGGCCGCATCCAGGCGAACACCTTGGCCATGTCGCGGCCTTCGAGCACGCCGGCCTGGTAGGAGTGACGCTTGGCCGCCTCCAGGGTCTGTTCGTCGACGAACAGCGCCACCTGGGTGTCGAGGGTGGTGTCGAGCACGCTCACCAGCAGCGTCAGGGCGTTGACCTTCTTTTCGCCCAGTGCCGCGTAATGGCCCACCAGCGCGGTGCAGGTGATGCCGCCCGAGCAGGCGCCGAGCATGTTCAGGTCCTTGCTGCCGGTGATCGCCAGCACCACGTCGACCGCCTCCTTGAGCGCGTCGATGTAGGTCGACAGGCCCCACTCGCGCTGCGCCTTGGTGGGGTTGCGCCAGCTGATGATGAAGGTCTGCACGGTGGAGCGCAGGCAGAAGCGCGCCAGGCTCTTGTCGACGCTGAGGTCGAACACATAGAACTTGTTGATTTGCGGTGGCACCACCAGCAGCGGCTTTTCGTGCACCTGCTCGGTGATCGGGCTGTACTGGATCAGCTCCAGCACATCGTTGCGAAACACCACCGCACCGTCGCTGGTGCCCAGGTTCTTGCCAACCTCGAAGGCGTCCATGTTGACCTGGCTGGGCATGCCGCCGTTGTGCACCATGTCCTTGGCCAGGTTGGACAGGCCGTCGAGCAGGCTCTTGCCACCGGTTTCGAAGAAGCGCTTGACCGCCGCCGGGTTGGCCGCAGTGTTGGTCGGGGCCATGGCCTCGGTCATCAGGTTGATGACAAAGTGCGCGCGGCTGATGTCCTGTTCCGAGAGGTTGCTGTGGCCGATCCAGTCGTGCAGTTCCTTGCGCCACGCCAGGTAGGTTTGCAGGTAGCGGCGATACAGCGGGTTCTGGCTCCAGGCTGGGTCGCTGAAGCGCCGGTCGTCGCTTTCCGGCTGCAGGCCGGACTTGCCGAAGATCACGTCCTTGAGTTGCAGGCCGAAATGCGCAACATGCTTGGCGCTGTGCAGCGGTTGCTTGATGGCCTGGCGCAGCACCATCCGCGCCGACGACAGTAAATCCTTGCGGCGCAGGCCTATGACGGGGTTCAGCCCCAGGGTGTTTTCCGAGGCTTGGCGCTGCAGGTCATCGTTGTTCTTGTTACTCATCTACGACGCTCCGTTGTCCTGAGACGAGTACCGGGGTGGCTGCGACGCTACATAGCCGAGTGCCCGGTACTACTGCTCGGGTGACCAGTGATAACGAACTGCGGTCCTGCGGCCGGATGCGTGTCGCTGATGAGCGCTGCGGGGTTTTCTGCGTGTGAAGACAGCCTGCTTTCGCTCGCGACCTCTACATACCGGCCAGACCCTGCATGAACAAACCGATGCAGGGAGCTTGCCATCTCCATTGGTTACCCGACTTTCATGGAATGCGCAAGCCGGCCAATCATTGGCCGGTGCCACGGGCATTCAAGCAAATAGAATTAGAAAATGCGCTCTAAAACCCCAGAGTGCCGGGTTAGAGCATCAGTTTGATGACAGACTCGGATGGGTCGCGGGACTTGCCGGCCTTGGCCAGTTCGTCGAGGTACTCGGCCCACAGCTGTTGCTGGCGCAGGCACAGCTGCTCCAGGTAGTCCCAGGTGAACAGGCCACTGTCATGGCCGTCGTCGAAGGTCAGCTTGAGCGCGTATTGCCCGGCGGGTTCGAGCTGGGTCAGGCCGACCCCCAGCTTGCCGAACTGCAGGATCGGGTTGCCATGGCCCTGGACCTCGGCAGAAGGGGAGTGCACGCGCAGGAATTCGGCGGGCAGGTGGTACACCTCGTTCGGCCCGTAGGTCAGGCTGAGGGTCTTGGAGGCTTTGTGCAGATTGATCGCGGTAGGCAGTCGGGACATAAAGTTCAGGGCCGCGAACGGCCCTGCCTGCAAGGGAGTTAGGCTTACAGAATATAACGGGACAGGTCTTCGTTCTGCGCCAATTCGCCCAGGTGGCTGTTGACGTAGTCGGCGTCGATGCGGATTGGCGTCTCGCTGTGGGCGCTGGCCAGGTCGCCGGCGCTGAACGACACCTCTTCGAGCAGGCGCTCGAGCAGGGTGTGCAGCCGCCGCGCACCAATGTTCTCGGTCTTCTCGTTGACCTGCCAGGCGATCTCGGCCAGGCGCTTGATGCCGTCGGCGGCGAACTCGATGTTCAGGCCTTCGGTTTTCAGCAGCTCGCGGTATTGCTCTGTGAGCGAGGCATGCGGCTCGCTGAGGATGCGCTCGAAATCCTGCGGGCTGAGTGCCTTGAGTTCCACGCGGATCGGCAGGCGACCTTGCAGCTCGGGCACCAGGTCGCTCGGCTTGCTCAGGTGGAACGCGCCGGAGGCGATGAACAGGATGTGGTCGGTCTTGACCATGCCCAGCTTGGTGTTGACCGTGCAGCCTTCGATCAGCGGCAGCAGGTCGCGCTGCACGCCTTCACGGGACACATCGGCGCCGCCGACGTTGCCGCGCTTGGCGACCTTGTCGATCTCGTCGATGAACACGATGCCGTGCTGCTCGACCGCTTCCAGGGCCTTGGCCTTGAGCTCTTCTTCGTTGACCAGGCGGCCGGCTTCTTCGTCGCGCACCAGCTTGAGCGCTTCCTTGACCTTGAGCTTGCGGCTTTTCTTCTTGCCCTTGCCCATGTTGGCGAACAGGCTCTGCAACTGGTTGGTCATCTCTTCCATGCCGGGCGGCGCAGAAATGTCGACGCCGACCGCTTCGGCCACTTCGATCTCGATTTCCTTGTCGTCCAGCTGGCCTTCGCGCAGGCGCTTGCGGAACAGCTGGCGGGTGTTGGAATCGCTGGTGTTGACCGGGTCTTCATTGAAGCCTGGGCGTGCAGGCGGCAGCAGGGCATCGAGGATGCGCTCTTCGGCGGCGTCTTCGGCGCGGTGGCGCACACGCACGATCTCCTGCTCGCGCAGCAGCTTGATGGCGGCATCGGCCAGGTCGCGGATGATCGACTCGACGTCACGGCCCACATAGCCGACCTCGGTGAACTTGGTGGCTTCGACCTTGATGAACGGCGCGTTGGCCAGCTTGGCCAGGCGACGGGCGATCTCGGTCTTGCCGACACCGGTCGGGCCGATCATCAGGATGTTCTTGGGGGTCACTTCCACACGCAGTTCTTCGGGCAGTTGCATGCGCCGCCAGCGGTTGCGCAGGGCGATGGCGACGGCGCGCTTGGCATCGTCCTGGCCGATGATGTGGCGGTTGAGTTCGTGGACGATTTCGCGGGGGGTCATGGACATAATGGTCGATGGTCCTGTGGGCAAGTGTTCAGCGTGGGAAAGCCCGACCGTCGGGGGCGGGCGCCAGAACAGCTGAATTACTCGGCCAGGTCCTGCTCCTCGATGGTCAGGTTGTGGTTGGTGAACACGCAGATGTCACCGGCGATATTGAGTGCGGCCTCGGTGATTTCGCGTGCCGACAGATCGGTTTTCTGCAGCAGGGCGCGGGCGGCGGCCTGGGCGTAGCCGCCACCGGAACCCATGGCGATCAGGCCGTCTTCGGGTTCGACCACGTCACCGTTGCCGGTGATGATCAGCGAGGCGTCCTTGTTGGCCACCGCCAGCATGGCTTCCAGGCGGCTCAGGGAGCGGTCGGTACGCCATTCCTTGGCCAACTCGACGGCGGCGCGAATGAGATGGCCCTGGTGTTTCTCAAGCTGGCCTTCGAAGCGCTCGAACAGGGTGAAGGCGTCGGCGGTGGCACCGGCGAAGCCGGCGATGACCTGG
>NZ_JAAHBU010000108.1 GCF_010671725.1 Pseudomonas brassicae
CCAGGACAACGGCCGCTGGAGCGTAGCCGACCCACGGGTGCCGGCCGCCAATGACCGCCTGACCTGCATCATCACCAGCCTAGACGGCACCTGGCACCGACCGTTCACCACACTTGAGCTGGCAGCCATTCAAAGCCTGGTTGAGCCAGAGGAGCAGTTCGAACTGGACGGCCTCAGTGACCAGGCGTGGCGTGAGCGGATTGGCAATGCGGTACCACCAGACGCGGCCGAAGCGATCGCCGATGTGATGGGCACCACCCTGCTCCTCGCCGCCCTGGGCGAAACATTCATGCTCAGCAGCATGCCTATCTGGGTACGGCCGGTGGCTGTCGGCTTGAGCGTGTCACAGCAGGTAACCCAATGATTCGCCCATCCCGCATGCACTGCCAGAAACCCAAACGCCGGATGCGCAAACTCGATCTCAACATTATCTGCGACGTATGCGGCATGTCGCGAGCCCACGGTAATCATCAAAAGTGCAGTAAACAGCGCCAGGCGATCAATGCCGAGCTGCACCTGCAGGAGACTCAAGAATGACCAATACCATCGAATTCATCCGCCTGCCTGAAGTACGCCAGATCACCGGCATGGGAACCACGACCATTTACAAGATGGTGAATGAAGGCGCGTTCCCGAGGCAGGTAGCGCTGGGCGGCAGGAGCGTCGCCTGGGTACGCTCCGAGGTGCAAGAATGGGCCCTGAATAGAATTCAGCACTCCCGACTTCACTCCTCTTCCTGCATTGGCTCCAGCGTATCGATGTAGTCAGCCCAATCCTGCATCATCTCGCGGCGCTGCTCGACATACTCCGCATGGTTGTACGACCCCCTCACCTTGTTGGGGTCGGCATGCGAGAGCTGCGCCTCGATCCACTCCCCCTTGTAACCCATCTCATTGAGCGCGGTCGAAATCGTGCCGCGAATCCCGTGGCCGGTCAGCTTGCCCTGATACCCCAGCCGCTTGATGGCCACGTTGATGGTGTTTTCGCTCATCACCTGGCTTGGGTTGTTTCGACCAGTGAACAGCAGCTTGCAACGACCAGTGATCTGCAGCACCTGGCGCACCAGATCGACGGCCTGACGAGAAAGCGGGACCAGATAATGAGGAATCTCCCCACTCTCCGTACGCACACGGCTGCGCAGTTGCTTCACACCTTCCGGCGGGATGCGCCAAATGGCCTCATCCAGATCGAACTGACCAGGTGAAGCGTTCCGGATCTCGATCGTACGCACCCCTGTCAGCACCATCAGCCTTATTGCGCTGCTCGTCAGGACAGACATCTTCGAGGCTCGGACCTTCTGGAGGAACTCACCTACTTCCTCACGCTTCAGGTAAGGGTTGTGCTGAACAGGCGGCTGCACTGCAGCGACGATGTCGATGTCAGCTGCGGGATTGATCTCGTTAACACCCTCCGCGATGGCGTAGCGGAAAATCTCGTTCAACCAGCCCCTGCATTTCTCGGCCACATGAAGCGCGCCACGCCCTTCAATCGATCGCACCGTTTTCAGCACATCGGCACGTTTGATATCAGCGATCGGGTACTTGCCCAAAGCCGGAATGAGGTCCTTGTCCAGATAGCGACGGGACTGGGCCGCACTGCCTCTTCGCGTCCGTCAGGCGCTGCGCCTTGAAGCTGTGCCAACGGTTGGCCACCGCCTCGAATGTGTTCTCTACCCGGGCACCCGCTTCGTACTGCGACTGCCGGCGATCCGCACGCGGGTCGATACCCTTGGCGACAAGTGAGCGAGCCTTGTCGCGCAGCTCACGCGCCTCACGCAATGTCAGCTCAGGATAGGTGCCCAGCGAGATGCGGGGCTGCTTGCCGTGCCAGGAGAAACGGAAGTGCCAGGCCTTGGTGCCATTGGGGGAAACGTAGAGCGCCAGGCCATCGCTGTCGTTGAGCGTAAAGGGCTTGTCCTTGGGCTTGGATTGCCTGACGGCCGTGTCAGATAGAGGCATTTAGTACATTCCGGATAGGTCGAACTCGGTGTGTACTGAGGAATGTACTAGAAAATTCAGGAAGGGGGCGAATCGAGGTGAAAGCCCAGAAACGAAAAAAGCCGCTCAAGGCGGCTTATTCCGGGCTTTAACGCACTTCAACGAAGGGCGGTGAAAGCATCTATGGTGCGGACGAAGAGACTCGAACTCTTACAGCTTGCGCCGCTGGAACCTAAATCCAGTGTGTCTACCAATTTCACCACGTCCGCTTGAAGCTTTTAAAGCAAAGGCGCCGGATTTTCATCGGGCGCCTTTTAGAATATGGGGTGGACGATGGGGATCGAACCCACGACAACAGGAGTCACAATCCTGTGCTCTACCAACTGAGCTACGCCCACCATATTGCTTTACTGCTTTTACTTGTGCCAGCTGCCTGTAATGGCGCACCCGGCAGGACTCGAACCTGCGACCATCCGCTTAGAAGGCGGATGCTCTATCCAGCTGAGCTACGGGCGCATATTTAATCTGCTTTCCGTGAAGATTACAAATTAACTTTCAGTCCAACCGAACAAGCTATCAAAACCACTCATTCTGCCTGACCTTGCTAACCAGTGCTAGGCTCTGCCCGACAAGTGCGATGAATGTTATAGACGAGCGGCAAAGTCGTCAACACCTTTTTGAAAAAAATTCATTTTATTTAAGGGGTTAGGGGAATTGCCAGACCAAGCGCCTTTGCCCTGGCCCCCGGTCATGCGAGAATGCGCGCTCTTTTTATTCCCTCTCGATGGTTAATCACGCGTCATGACTGCACAACTTATCGACGGCAAGGCGATCGCCGCCAGCCTGCGCCAGCAGATCGCCCAACGTGTCGCGCAGCGTCGCGAGCAAGGCCTGCGCACCCCCGGCCTGGCAGTGATCCTGGTGGGCAGCGACCCGGCCTCTCAAGTCTATGTTTCGCACAAGCGTAAAGACTGTGAAGAGGTCGGCTTCATTTCCCAGGCCTACGACCTGCCCAACGACACCACCCAGCAGGCCCTGACCGACCTGATCGATCGCCTCAATGATGACGCGAACATCGACGGCATCCTGCTGCAACTGCCACTGCCGGCACACCTGGATGCCTCGCTGCTGCTGGAGCGCATTCGCCCGGACAAGGATGTGGACGGTTTCCACCCTTATAATGTCGGTCGCCTGGCGCAGCGTATCCCGCTGCTGCGCCCGTGCACCCCTAAAGGCATCATGACCTTGCTGCAAAGCACCGGTCAGGACCTGTACGGCATGAACGCGGTCGTGGTCGGCGCCTCCAACATCGTGGGCCGCCCGATGGCCATGGAGCTGCTGCTGGCCGGCTGCACCGTGACCGTCACCCACCGCTTCACCAAGGACCTGGCCGGCCACGTCGGCCGTGCCGACCTGGTGGTGGTTGCTGCCGGCAAGCCGGGGCTGGTCAAGGGCGAGTGGATCAAGCAAGGCGCGATCGTGATCGACGTCGGCATCAACCGCCAGGACGACGGCAAGCTGGTGGGCGATGTGGTCTACGAGACCGCCCTGCCCCGCGCCGGCTGGATTACTCCGGTGCCCGGTGGTGTCGGGCCGATGACCCGCGCATGCCTGCTGGAGAACACCTTGTATGCGGCTGAAGAGCTGCACAAGTAAGGCTCTGGTAGCGGCATGAGAAACGGCACCTTGGGGTGCCGTTTTTTTTGACTCGAATTTGATGGCCCCATCGCGGGGCAAGCCCGCGATGGCTCGCCCCTTACTTGCGCGCAGCCTCCCAGGATTTGAGCAGCTCGCTGTAGCTCACCGTCTCACCCTGCGGCTTCTCGTTGGCCAGCTTGGGCTTGGGCGCCCCCGGCTGGTCGAACCAGTACTGCGCATCACGCTCGGCATTCAGCTTCGGCCCGCAATTGGGCTGCGCCTTGGAACGCTCCAGCCGCGCCAGGATCGCATCCTGGTCCTTGGCCAACCCGTCCAGCGCCTGCTGCGGGGTCTTCTCGCCACTGGCCGCCTCGGCAATATGGCTCCACCACAACTGCGCCAACCGCGGATAGTCCGGCACGTTGGTACCGGTCGGTGTCCACTGCACCCGCGCCGGGCTGCGGTAGAACTCCACCAGCCCACCCAGCTTGGGTGCCAGGTCGGTCATGGCCTGCGAATTGATGTCCGACTCGCGAATTGGCGTCAGGCCCACGATGGTCTTTTTCAACGACACCGTCTTGGACGTGACGAACTGCGCGTACAACCACGCCGCCAACCGCTGTTTCTCGGGCGTCGACTTGAGGAAGGTCCAGGAACCGGTGTCCTGATACCCAAGCTTCATGCCCTCCTCCCAGTACGGCCCCTTGGGCGACGGCGCCATGCGCCATTTCGGCGTGCCATCGGCGTTCATCACCGGCAGGCCCGGCTTGGTCATGTCGGCGGTGAATGCGGTGTACCAGAAGATCTGCTGGGCGATGTTGCCCTGCGCCGGCACCGGGCCCGACTCGGAGAAGGTCATGCCCTGCGCCTCGGGCGGCGCGTAGGCGCGCATCCAGTCCACATACTTCTGCGTCGCATACACGGCCGCCGGGCCATTGGTGTCGCCGCCACGGGTCACGCTCGACCCCACCGGGTGGCAGTCCTCCACGCGTATCCCCCACTCGTCCACCGGCAAGCCGTTGGGCAGGCCCTTGTCGCCGCCGCCCGCCATGGAGAACCACGCATCAGTGAAGCGCCAGCCCAGCGACGGGTCTTTCTTGCCGTAGTCCATGTGCCCGTAGATGCGCTTGCCGTCGATCTCCTTGACGTCCTCACTGAAGAACTTGGCGATGTCTTCATAGGCCGACCAGTTCACCGGCACGCCCAGCTCATAGCCGTACTTCTCCTTGAATCTGGCCTTCAGCTCCGGGCGCTCGAACCAGTCGGCGCGAAACCAGTAGAGGTTGGCGAACTGCTGGTCGGGCAACTGGTAGATCTTGCCGTCGGGGGCGGTGGTGAAGGAGATACCGATAAAGTCCTTCAGATCCAGCGTAGGCGACGTGAAGTCCTTGCCTTCGTTGGCCATCAGGTCGGTGATCGACTCGGTCTTGCCATAGCGAAAGTGGGTGCCGATCAGGTCAGAGTCGTTCACCCAGCCGTCATAGATGTTCTTGTCCGACTGCATCTGGGTCTGCAGCTTCTCCACCACGTCGCCTTCCTGCAACAGGTCGTGGGTCAATTTGATCCCGGTGATCTCGCTGAAGGCCTTGGCCAGCACCTTGGACTCGTACTCATGGGTGGCGATGGTTTCCGACACCACGTTGATCTTCATGCCACGAAACGGCTCGGCGGCCTTGATGAACCACTTGAGCTCGTCCAGTTGCTGCTCCGGCGTCAGGGTCGAAGGCTTGAACTCGCTGCCGATCCACTTTTTCGCCGCGTCTTCAAAGGCGTCGGCCCAGGCGCTGGCAGGCAAGCTGCCAAGCACCAGCAAGGCGGCCAGGGTCAAGCCATGTCGCCGGTTCTTGTTGTTGTCGAACATAGTGATCTCCCGAGTTTAATTTCGCCGGGGCAACGCCGAATGGCGCCGCTAACCCCAGCGCATCACCACCAACAGCCAGGCCAGCGACAGCAGCGAGGCCACCCACAGGTCCCAGTCGGTCACGCCGATCACCAGCAAGTGCAGGTAGGCACTGACCAGCAGGCCGATGAACAACCGATCGCCACGGGTGGTGGCAATCGGCAGAAAACCACGACGTTCCACGCAAGGGCGACGCAACTCCAGCACCGTCATGCTCGCCAGCAACACCCCGATACCCGCGAAGAACAGCGCCGTGGGCAAGGTCCAGGCCATCCAGTCCATAGCGTTCTCCTTCAGACCCGGCCCAGGGCAAAGCCCTTGGCCACGTGGTTGCGAACAAACCAGATCACCAGCATGCCCGGCACGATGGTGAGCACCCCCGCCGCCGCCAGCACGCCCCAGTCGATGCCCGAGGCCGACACGGTGCGGGTCATCACCGCGGCGATCGGCTTGGCGTTGACCGAGGTCAGCGTGCGCGCCAGCAGCAGCTCGACCCACGAGAACATGAAGCAGAAGAACGCCGTCACGCCGATGCCCGAGCCGATCAGCGGGATGAAAATCTTGCCGAAGAAACGCGCGAAGCTATAGCCGTCGATGTACGCCGTCTCGTCGATTTCCTTGGGCACACCGGACATGAAACCCTCGAGGATCCACACCGCCAGCGGCACGTTGAACAGGCAATGGGCCAAGGCCACGGCGATGTGCGTGTCGAACAGCCCGATCGAGGAATACAGCTGGAAGAACGGCAACAGGAACACCGCCGGCGGCGCCATGCGATTGGTCAGCAGCCAGAAGAACAGGTGCTTGTCGCCCAGAAAGCGGTAACGCGAGAACGCATAGGCCGCCGGTAATGCCACGCCCAGCGAGATCACCGTGTTCAGGCACACGTAGTACAGCGAGTTGATGTAGCCGCTGTACCAGCTGGCGTCGGTGAAGATCACCCGGTAGTTGGCCAGGGTGAAGTCCTGCGGCCACAGCGTCAGGCCGCCGAGGATCTCGGTGTTACTCTTGAACGACATGTTCAGCAACCAGTAGATCGGCACCAGCAGAAACACGATGTACAGCAGCAGCGGCACGCTTTTGCGCAGGTTCATGGCGCCCTCCTACTGCTTGTCGGCGTGGGTCATGGCGGTATAGAACAGCCACGACACCAGCAGAATGATCAGGAAGTACACCAGCGAGAACGCCGCCGCCGGGCCCAGGTCGAACTGCCCCACGGCCATCTGCGTGAGGGTCTGGCTGAGGAAGGTGGTGGCGTTGCCCGGCCCGCCGCCGGTAAGCACGAACGGCTCGGTGTAGATCATGAAGCTGTCCATGAAACGCAGCATCACCGCAATCAGCAGCACGTTCTTCAGCTTGGGCAGCTGGATGTGCCGGAACACCGCCCAGGCCGAGGCACGGTCGATGCGCGCCGCCTGGTAATACACGTCGGGAATCGCGCGCAGCCCCGAGTAACACAGCAGCGCCACCAGCGAGGTCCAGTGCCACACGTCCATCACCAGCACTGTGACCCAGGCATCCATGGTGTTGGCCGCATAGTTGTAGTTGATGCCCAGCTGGTTCAACGAGGCGCCGAGCAGGCCGATATCGGCACGCCCGAAGATCTGCCAGATGGTGCCGACCACGTTCCATGGAATCAGCAGCGGGATGGCCATGACGATCAGGCACAACGACGACCAGCGCCCCTTGCTCGGCATGCTCAGGGCGATGCCGATGCCCAGCGGAATCTCGATCAGCAGCACGCACCCGGAGTACACGAACTGGCGCAGCAGCGAGTCGTGCAGGCGCGGGTCCTGCAACACCTGGCGGTACCAGTCGGCGCCGACGAAGTAGCGGCTGGACTGGTCGAAAATGTCCTGCACCGAATAGTTGACCACGGTCATCATCGGCACCACGGCGCTGAACGCCACCAGCAGGAACACCGGCAGCACCAGCCACCAGGCCTTGTTGTTATGCACCTTGTTCATGCCTGGGCCTCCAGCAGCACATCATCGACATACAGCATCAGCCACTGCGCCGGAAAACTGACCCAGGCCTGGCCCTCGGGTACCACGCGATCCTCGCCCAGGCGGGCCTTGAGTTTCGCGCCGTCCAGGTCCAGGGTCAGAATCCTGTAGGTGCCAAGGTCTTCGACATCCACCACCCGCGCGCGGTAGGCCTCGTCGAACGGCGCATCCCACACCTGCACGAACTCGGGGCGGATACCCACTTGCACCCGGGCCGCCGACAGGTGTGCCAGTTGCGCCTGCAGCGTGGTCGACAGCGGCAGGTGGGTCGAGGCAAAGCCGACCCCGCCGGGCTGCGCCTGGACCGTGATGAGGTTCATGCCGGGGCTGCCGATGAAGTAGCCGACAAAGGTGTGGCGCGGCCGCTCGAACAGTTCACGCGGGGTGCCGAACTGCACGATCTGCCCGCCGTACATCACCGCGATCTTCTCGGCGAAGGTCGAGGCCTCCAACTGGTCGTGGGTCACGTAGATCATGGTGATGTTGAACTGCTCGTGGATCTGCTTGAGCTTGCGCCGCAGCTTCCATTTCAGGTGTGGGTCGATCACCGTCAGTGGCTCGTCGAACAGGATCGCCGACACGTCGTCGCGCACCAGCCCGCGGCCCATGGAGACCTTCTGCTTCTCGTCGGCACTGAGGTTGCGCGCTTTTTTGTGCAGCACGCCGCCCAGTTCCAGCACCTCGGCGATTTCCGTCACCTTGGCAGTGACCCGTGCCTCGTCGTGGCCCTGGTTGCGCAGAGGAAAGGCCAGGTTGTCGAACACCGTCATGGTGTCGTACACCACTGGGAACTGGAACACCTGGGCGATGTTGCGCGCCTGCGGCGACAGCGTGTTGACCACCTTGCCGTCGAACAGCACCTGGCCCTGGGACGGGGTGAGCAGCCCGGAGATGAGGTTGAGCAAGGTCGACTTGCCGCAGCCCGACGGCCCGAGCAGCGCATAGGCCCCGCCCTGCTCCCACACATGGTCCAGCTCGCGTAGCGCATAGTCGTCGTTGCCGGGCGCCTTGCTGTAGCTGTGCGCCAGATGCTGCAGGCGAATCTCGGCCATCAGGCAGCCCTCGTTTCACGCACGCCAGGTGCCTGGATCAACGCACCGTCGGCCGCGAAGACGAACAACTTGTGGGTCGGAATGTAGATGCGAATAGGCGCATCGACACCGTACTCGTGCACGCCCGGCAGGTGCAGGATCAGGCTGAACTGCTCGTTGCGCACATGCAGGAAGGTTTCCGAACCGCTGATTTCGGCCAACTGCACCTGCACCGCCAGTTCCAGGTCATCGTCATTGGACGGCACCAGGCTGATATGGCTGGGGCGCACGCCAAAGCGGTAGTCGCCGTCGCCGATGCGCCGCAGGTCGGCATTCATCGCAAAGTGCACCACCCCGGCAAAACTGACTTCGTTGCCGGCGATACGCCCCGGCATCAGGTTGATCGGCGGCTCGGAAAACAGCTCGGCGGCCAGCACGCTGCAGGGCTGGTGGTACACGTACGGGGTCCGTCCGCTCTGCACGATGCGGCCCTCATGCAAGATCGTCGTGGTACCGCCCAGCGCCAGGGCCTCGTTCGGTTCGGTGGTGGCGTACACGGCAATGCAGTGGCGCATGGCGAACAGTTCGCGCATCTCCTGGCGCAGCTCTTCGCGCAGCTTGTAGTCCAGGTTCACCAGCGGCTCGTCGAACAGGATCAGTTCGGCGTCCTTGACCAGCGCCCGGGCCATGGCCGTGCGCTGCTGCTGGCCGCCGGAGAGTTCCAGCGGGTAGCGGCCGAGGTACTTCTCGATGCGCAGCATGGCAGCGGTGCGCTGCACCCGGTCGCGGATTTCGTCTTCGCTCATGCGCCCCTGGCGCAGCGGCGAGGCGATGTTCTCGAACACGCTGAGGGTCGGATAATTGATGAACTGCTGATACACCATCGACACATTGCGCTGGCGCACCGCACGCCCGGTGACGTCCACCGCGTTCATCAGTACCCGCCCGTGATCGGGCCGGTCCAGCCCGGCCATCAGGCGCATGAGGCTGGTCTTGCCGGCCAGGGTGCGCCCAAGCAGGACGTTGAACGACCCTGGCTCGAAACTCAGGCAGGCATCGGCGATACAGACCTGGCCGTCGACGGTACGGCTGACGTGCTCCAGCACAAGCGACATGGGCGAGCCTTTTCGTGTTGTTGGGCGGGCGCTGCAACAGAGCGAGATTCGTGCCAGCGCCGCGAACGTCACACAAGCCATTGATAAAGCTCAAGTTCATGTACAACGGCCATCGCACAGGGTGCACCGATGAACACAAATGAACACCCATGGCTGGACACTTGAACACCGGGGAATTGACAACGAACAAGACTGAACAACACTGGAGAAACGCTGGCGGCTGACACCAGGCCGCACCAAAACAACAATAAAGTCTTCGCACAGGACAGGCCCATGGCCGCTTCTGCCACACCTCACACACAACTGATCCAGGCATCCTGGGCACGCTGCCGGGCCTATGGCCTGGCACACCACTCAGTGCCGGACTTCGGCACCACCTCAGCGCACGACCTGAGCACGCTGCTGGAGCAACAGCGGCTGCTGCTGCACACCACCCGCGACCACGTGCTGCCAGGCTTCACGCACCTGCTTAGCCGCTCCCGCTACCTGATCATGCTCAGCGACGCCCAGGGCCAGTTGCTTGCGACCTGGGGCACCCAGCAGTGCGACCCGCGCCAGGCCCGCGGCTTCGAGCCGGGCGCCTGCTGGGGCGAGCACGGCGTGGGCACCAACGCCATCGGTACTGCCCTGGCCTGTCGTCAGGCGGTGCATGTGGGGCACGACGAACACTTCCTCAAGCTCAACCGCTTCATGGCCGGGGCCGCAGCACCGCTGTTCGACGGCGAACGGCAGTTGATCGGCGTGCTCGACGTGTCCAGCGACAGCTACCTGCCCTCGTCGCAGCCCCTGGGCCTGGTGCGCATGCTGAGCCAGAGCCTGGAGAACCGGCTGATCCTGCGCGGGTATGCCGGTCAGTGCTGGCAACTGCGCTTCACCACCGGGCCCAACAACCTCGACAGCCAATGGGCCGGGCTGCTGTTGTTCGACACCCAGGGCACGGTACGCGCGGCCAACCGGCGGGCCGACAGCCTGCTCGGGCAATGCCCGCTGCACGCCAGCGTGGAGCAGTTGTTCCAGCTGCCGCTGGGCCAACTGCTCGCGCACCGCCCCGCGCAGCCATTCGCAGTGCAGGTGGCCGAGCGCAACCGGTTTCACTGCCAGCTCGATGCGCCCACCGAATGCCCCGCGCAGGCGCTGCCCAGCGACACAGACCCGCGTATCGGCAAGGCACTGCACCAGGCTGGGCTGCTGCTGGAAAAAAACGTACCGCTGTTGATCCACGGCGAAACCGGGGTCGGCAAAGAGGTGTTCGTCAACGCCCTGCACCAGGCCAGCAGCCGCGCCGCGTGCCCGCTGGTGGCGGTCAACTGCGCCGCGATCCCGGCCGAGCTGGTGGAGTCGGAGTTGTTCGGCTACGAAAAAGGCGCGTTCACCGGCGCCCACCACAAGGGCAGCGCGGGGCTGATCCGCAAGGCCGACCACGGCATTCTGTTTCTTGACGAAATCGGCGACATGCCGCTGCCCACCCAGGCGCGCCTGCTGCGTTTTTTGCAGGAGCGCAGCATCCAGCCACTGGGCGGCGGCGAACCGATCACGGTGGACATCCGCGTGGTCTCGGCCACCAACCATGACCTGCCGGCCCAGGTGCGCGCTGGCCTATTCCGCCAGGACCTGTACTACCGCATCGCCGGGCTGAGCGTGCAGTTGCCAGCGCTACGCGAACGCAGCGACCGGCGTGCACTGATCGAGCAGTTGTACCAGCAGTACCGCGAGCCAGGACAGCCTGGCGGGCTGAGCCACAAGGTGCTGGCGCTGCTGCTGGAGCACCCGTGGCCGGGCAATCTGCGCCAGTTGGCCAGCGTGCTGCAGGTGGCACTGGCACTGGCCGGTCGCGCGCCGGTGGCACTTGAGCACCTGCCCGACAGCTTCTTCGTCGACCTGCCCGGTGCTGCGCCCCCTGCCGTTGCGCCCTGCGCAGACCTGGCCACGCGGCTCCAGGCGGCCAACGGCAATATCTCGCAACTGGCGCGGGAGCTGGGTGTCAGCCGCACCACGCTGTACAAGCGGCTGCAGGCGCAAGGGCTGATCGCGCCGTGAAACGGCACAGCCGATTCGGCTGCCAAACCGCACTTTTCAGCTTTCCCGGCTGAGCACCCTGCGCGCTTCAGCCGGGATTGCAACGCGGCTGCATCGACAATAGACGCACTGCCAACACCCGGATGCGTGCGTCGATGCAAACCACCAATACTGTCTTGATGATTCGCCCCGCGCGGTTCGCCTTCAACCCGGACACCGCCCTCAACAACCGTTTTCAGCAGCCCGCCCTCGACCCTGAACAGGCGCAACAGAAAGCGCTGCAGGAATTCGATGGCTACGTCGCTACCCTGCGCCAGCATGGCGTCGAGGTGCTGGTGGTGCAGGACACGCCGGCACCGCACACCCCCGATTCGATCTTCCCCAACAACTGGTGGAGCAGCCACGCCGACGGCAGCCTGGTGCTGTATCCGATGGAGGGCCAGAACCGTCGCCTGGAACGTGACAAAGGCGTGCTGCAGGTACTTGCCGAGCGCTTCACGGTGCACCAGACCATCGACCTGAGCCCACTGGAGCAGCAGAGCATGTTCCTGGAAGGCACCGGCAGCATGGTCCTCGACCGCGAACACCGCATCAGCTACGCCTGCCACTCCGGCCGCACCCACACCGAGGCGCTGCGCCAGTTCGCCGACCAGCTGGACTATCGCCTGTGCCTGTTCCACGCCGTCGATCGCCACCAGGCACCGATCTATCACTGCAATGTGATGATGAGTGTAGGCCGCGGGCTTTCGGTGGTGTGCCTCAAGGCGCTGCCCGATAGCGACGAACGCCGGGCCCTGGAAAACAGCCTGCGCGATACCGGCAAGGACATCCTCGCACTCGACTACGACCAGCTCGAAGGCTTCGCCGGCAACATGCTGGAAGTGCACGACAAGCACGGCCAGCCACTGCTGGTGATGTCGCGCAGCGCCTGGCGCTCACTGCACCCCGAACAACGCCGGCAGGTCGAACTGCACACCCACCCGGTGGTGGTGAACATCGACAACATCGAACGCATCGGCGGCGGCAGCGCACGCTGCATGCTCGCCGAAGTCCACCTGCCCGTGCGCAACTGAACCGCCTACAAGAAGGAGCACATCATGACCCGCTACATCGACGTTACCGACCTCAGCCAACTGGTAGCACGCAAGGGCCTGACCACCTGCCTGGGTGAAATGGCCGAGTACATCCGCGAGGACTACCTGCGCTGGCACGACTTCGAAAAATGCGCGCGCCTGGCCAACCACTCGCCCGACGGTGTAATCGAACTGATGCCGGCCTCCGATGCCAACCTGTATGCCTTCAAGTACGTCAACGGGCACCCGAAGAACACCCAGCGCGGCATGCTCACGGTGATGGCCTTCGGCGCCCTGGGCGACGTCGACACCGGTGCACCGCTGCTGCTCAGCGAAATGACGCTGACCACCGCCATCCGCACCGCCGCAACCTCGGCCCTGGCCGCACGCTACCTGGCCCGGCCGAACAGCCGCAGCATGGCGCTGATTGGCAACGGCTCGCAGAGCGAATTCCAGGCCATTGCCTTCCATGCGCTGCTGGGTATCGAAGAGATCCGCCTGTATGACCTGGACCCGAAGGCCACTGCCAAGCTGGCAGCCAACCTGCGCGCCTTCCCGGCAATCAAGGTGGTGCTGGCCGCCTCGGTGGCCGAGGCGGTGCGCGGCGCCGACATCGTCACCACGGTGACCGCCGACAAGGCCTACGCCACCATCCTCAGCGCCGACATGATCGAGCCCGGCATGCACCTGAATGCCGTGGGCGGCGACTGCCCGGGCAAGACCGAACTGCACCGCGATATCGTCGACGCTGCACGGGTGATCGTCGAATACGAACCGCAAAGCCGCATCGAAGGCGAAATCCAGCAGATGCCCGCCGACTCGCCGATCACCGAGTTCTGGCAAGTGGTCAATGGCGATGTGGCGGGCCGCGAGCACGACGCACAGGTCACGTTGTTCGACTCGGTCGGCTTCGCCATCGAAGACTACTCGGCCCTGCGCTATGTGCTGGACGTGGCCAAGGCCCTGGAAATCGGCCATGAGATCGACCTGGTACCCGACCTGAAAGACCCCAAGGACCTGTTCGCCCTGCTCCAGCCGCAACGTCAGGCAGTAGAGAAGAAACGCGCCTAAACCGCGCCTTGGCACCACGGGAAACGGCCGTGCAGCGGGTACGGCCGTACGAAAAACGCTGCGCCAGAGCCTAAACAGGAGGTGCAACAGCCGATTCGGCTGCCAGTCATTCCTTAACAGCACAATCCGGCAGCCAGCGCCGGAGCAAACGACACAAAAAAAATGCTGCCCTCACGCATTCTGACGGCCACACCGAAGAGTCTTCAAAAGACCGCGGCTACGGCCAACGAAGCGCTTACTGCCCTAACATCAACTACAAAACACAGGGATTACTCATATGACTTCGCTGCGAAAATTGCTCAGCGTGCTGCTCTTGCCTTTGTGCGCGAGTGCAGCCCAGGCCCAGGAATGGAAAGAAATCCGTTTCGGCGTGTTCCCCGAATACCCCCCCTTTGAATCGGTTGCCGCCGATGGCAGCCTGCAAGGCTTCGACATCGAGCTGGGCAATGCCATCTGTGAAAAGCTGCAGGTCAAATGCACCTGGGTGCATAACGAATTCGACGGCATGATCCCGGCACTGCGGGCGCGCAAGTTCGACGCCATCATGTCGTCGATGGCCGTGACCCCGGCACGCCAGAAGCAGATCGACTTCTCCGACCGACTGTTCCTCAGCCCCACCTCGATCATCACGCGCAAGGGTGCAGGCTTCGGCGACACCCCCGAGTCGCTCAAGGGCAAGCAGGTCGGCGTGCTGCAAGGCTCGCTGCAGGAAGCCTACGCCCGCGCCAAACTGGCGCCGTTGGGTGCGCAGGTCAAGGCCTACCAGGCCCAGGACCAGAACTACGCCGACCTGATGAACGGGCGCCTGGACGCAACCCTCACCGACAAGCTCGAAGCGCAGCTCAACTTCCTCACCAAACCTGAAGGCGCCGAGTTCCAGAGCGGCCCAGCGATCAAGGACCCGACCCTGCCCCTGGACATCGCCATGGGCCTGCGCAAGAACGACGCCGAGCTCAAGGCGCTGCTCAACAAGGGCATCGCTGCCGTGCTGGCCGATGGCACCTTCGCCAAGATCCAGAAGAAGTACGTGGGCGACCTCGACATCTATAACGAGTGACCCGCCTGCAGTGGCCGGGCCCGTGCGGCCCGGCCCGCTGCCGCACCCGCCTTTGGTCCTACCGAGAGTTTTCCCGTGAACGACTTCCTTACCTCGACCGGCTTGCAGGCCTTGAGCTTGCAGGGCTTCGGCCCGCTGTTGCTGCAAGGGACATGGATGACCCTGCAATTGGCCTTTCTGTCATTGGGCCTGAGCCTGCTGCTGGGCCTGATCGGCGCCAGCGCCAAGCTGTCTTCACTGCGCATCCTGCGCATTCCCGCCACCCTCTACACCACGCTGATTCGCAGCGTGCCCGACCTGGTGCTGATCCTGCTGATCTTCTACACCCTGCAGCTGTGGCTCAACGACCTCACCGAACTGCTGGCTGGGACTACTTCGAAATCAACCCGTTCATGGCCGGGGTGATTACCCTGGGTTTCATCTACGGCGCCTACTTCACCGAGAACTTTCGCGGCGCGATCCTCAGCGTGCCCCACGGCCAGCTGGAAGCGGCCACCGCCTATGGCCTGAGCCGCGTCCAGCGCTTTCAACTGGTGCTGTTCCCGCAACTGATGCGTTTTGCCTGCCGGGGCTGGGCAACAACTGGCTGGTGCTGCTCAAGTCCACTGCACTGGTGTCGATCATCGGCCTGTCCGACCTGGTCAAGGCGGCGCAGAACGCGGGCAAGACCACCAATGACCCGCTGTATTTCCTGATCATCGCCGGCTTGATCTACCTGCTTATCACCACCCTCTCCAATCGCCTGTTCAAGTACCTGGAACGGCGCTACAACACCGGCATCAAGGGGCTGGCATCATGATCGAACTGTTCCAGGAATACGGTCAGTCCTATCTGTACAGCGATGGCGCCGGCCTGTCGGGGCTGGCCATGACGCTGTGGTTGTTCATCGTGACCACCCTGTTTGGCTTCGTGCTGTCGCTGCCGCTGGCGCTGGCGCGGGTTTCACGCAAATGCTGGCTGCGCTGGCCAGTGGAGTTCTACACCTTCGTGTTTCGCGGCACGCCGCTGTATATCCAGCTGCTGATCTGCTACACCGGGCTGTACAGCCTGGAGGTGGTGCGTGATACCGCGCTGCTCGACCAGTTCTTTCGCAATGCACTGAACTGCACGCTGCTGGCTTTCGTACTCAACACCTGCGCCTATACCGTGGAGATCTTTGCCGGGGCCATTCGCAATATCCCCCATGGCGAGATCGAGGCGGCCCATGCGTATGGCCTGCATGGCTGGCGCCTGAACCTGTTCGTGGTGCTGCCGGCCGCCCTGCGGCGCTCGCTGCCGGTGTACAGCAACGAGCTGATCCTGATGCTGCATGCCACTTCGCTGGCGTTTACCGCCACCGTCGCCGACATCCTCAAGGTGGCCCGCGACGCCAACGCTGCGACCTTTCTGACCTTCCAGGCCTTCGGTATCGCGGCCGTCCTGTACATGCTGCTGTCCTTCGCACTGGTCGGGCTGTTCCGCCTGGCCGAGCGCCGCTGGATGCGTTTCCTTGTTCCTGCCCGAGGCTAACCCATGACCCTTACCGCCCACGTCCAGTCAAACCACGGCCAGCCCATGAGCGAAACCCGCACCACGGCGTTGCACAACAGCGGCGCAATCAAGCTGAGCGTCGATGCCCTGCACAAAAGCTACGGCGACCACCAGGTCCTCAAAGGCGTCTCTCTGCAGGCGCGCAAAGGCGACGTGATCAGCCTGATCGGCGCCAGCGGCTCGGGCAAGAGCACCATGCTGCGCTGCATCAATTTCCTTGAGCAGCCCGACGCCGGGGTGATCACCCTCGACGATCAGAGCATCGAGATGCACCAGGGCCGCACCGGCACACGGGCACCGAACCCCGCCCAGTTGCAGAACCTGCGCACGCGCCTGGCAATGGTGTTCCAGCACTTCAACCTGTGGAGTCACATGACCGTGCTGGAGAACATCTGCCTGGCACCGCGACGGGTGCTGGGGGTAAGCTCGCGCGACGCCGAAAGCCGCGCCCGCGCGTACCTGGACAAGGTCGGCCTGCCAAGCCGCGCCGCCGATCAGTACCCGGCCTTCCTGTCTGGCGGCCAGCAGCAGCGCGTGGCGATTGCACGGGCACTGGCCATGGAACCGGAGATCATCCTGTTCGACGAGCCAACCTCTGCGCTGGACCCGGAGCTGGTGGGCGAAGTGCTCAAAGTCATACAGACGCTGGCCGAGGAAGGCCGTACCATGCTCATGGTGACGCACGAGATGGGCTTTGCCCGCCAGGTGTCGAGCCAGGTGCTGTTCCTGCATCAGGGCCGGGTCGAAGAACAGGGCGGCCCGCAGATGCTCGACCAGCCGCAGAGCGAACGCCTGCAGCAATTTCTCTCCAACCGCTTGAAGTGAATCAACACCATCATGGAAACCAAGGCCAACCGCTCGCACGCCACGCCGCCGCTGGACCGTATCGACGAGGCGATCATCGACGTGCTGCGCCATAACGGGCGTATCACCTATGAAAAGCTCTCTTCACTCGTGCACCTCACACCCAGGCCTTGCCTGGAGCGGGTGCGCAAGCTGGAGCGGCGCGGGGTGATTCGCGGCTACGGTGCGATCATCGATGTGCAGATGGTGTCGCCCGGGCTGTCGCTGCTGGTGCTGGTGGCCCTGTCCAACCAGAGCGGGCGTTCGGCGCAAAGGGCCTTCGAGGCGTGCATGAAGGCCTGCCCGCAGGTGCTGGAGTGCCAGCTGATCAGCGGGCACTTCGACTACAGCCTGCGCATGCGCTGCCGTGACATGGAGCACTACCGGGTGTTGACCGAGACGTGGATGAACAACGACGAGTTGCACATCGACAAGCTGGTGGCACACCCGGAGCTGGCGGTGGTGAAGAACACCGCGCCGCAACTGTAAGCTCGAATGCTCTTCAACAGGGCCGGCCCCTTCGCTGGCAAGCCAGCTCCCACAAGGGGCAGTGGTAAT
>NZ_JAAHBU010000109.1 GCF_010671725.1 Pseudomonas brassicae
TGGCCCAGGCGCAGCCGCTGGGCGAATTCGACACCTGGCGCAGGCGTTGCCGATCACCCTGCTCGACGTGGTCAAGCCCTTCGATGCGTGACGAGACCGCCGAGCAGCCCGCGCCGCTGCGCAGCGGCCTGACCACCGGCAGCTGCGCCACTGCCACCAGCCTCGCGGCCGCGCGCCTGCTGTTGAGCGGGCAGCACAACGACGCGGTGCAGATCACCTTGCCCAAGGGCAAGCAGGTGCAGATGCGCCTGGAGTTCTGCCGCCTCACCGACAGCGGCGCCGAGGCCGGCACGCTCAAGGATGCTGGCGACGACCCTGATGTGACCCATGGCGCGTTGCTCTACAGCCACGTGCGCCTGCTTGAGGAACCCGGCGTACGTTTCGTCGCGGGCATCGGCGTCGGCACCGTGACCGGCCGGGGCTGGTGCTGGCGGTGGGAGAACCGGCGATCAACCCGGTGCCGCGGCGCATGATGACCGAACACTTGCAGCACCTGGCGCTGGAATGTGGCTATGCCGGCGGTTTTGAAGTGACCGTGAACGTGCAGGACGGCGACAGCCTGGCGCTGAAAACCATGAACCCACGCCTGGGCATCCTCGGTGGCCTGTCGATCCTGGGCACCAGCGGCATCGTGCGGCCGTTCTCCTGCGCGGCCTACATCGCCTCGATCCACCAGGGCATCGACGTGGCCAGAACCAACGGCTACGAGCACATTGCCGCGTGCACCGGCAATGCCAGCGAAGACACCATGCGCCGGGTCTACGGCATCCCGGACATTGCCCTGATCGAGATGGGCGACTTTGTCGGTGCGGTGCTCAAACACCTGCGCAAGGTGCCGGTGGGCAAGCTGAGCATTTGTGGCGGCTTTGGCAAGATCAGCAAGCTGGCCGCCGGGCACATGGACCTGCACAGCCGGCATTCGAGCATCGACCTGCCGCAGTTGGCGCAATGGGCTGCGGCGGTGGGTGCCGATGCGCCGTTGCAGGCCGCGATCATTGGCGCCAACACCAGCCAGCAGGCGCTGGCGCTGGCCAGCGCGGCCGGGGTGGCGCTAGGTGATGCGGTGTGCGAGCACGCCCTGGCGTTTGCCCGCAGCGTGGTGCCGGCGCAGGTGCAGGTCGAAGTGTTCGCGATTGATCGTCAGGGTGGCATCGTTGGCCGGGCGGGTGTGCAGTGAGCCGGCGCATCCTGCTGTTGGGGGGTGTGACCGAAGCCCTGGTCATTGCGCGGGCGCTGGGCCCGCAGCATGTCTACAGCCTGGCGGGTATTGGCCGCGTGCCCACCGACCTGACGTGCGAGGTGCGGGTGGGTGGGTATGGCGGTGCCGACGGCTTGGCGGCGTACTTGCGTGCGCAACACATCGGCCTGGTGATTGATGCCACGCACCCGTATGCCGCACAGATCAGTGCCAATGCGGCGCGGGCGGCGCGCGTGGCCGGGGTCGAGTGCTGGGCGTTGCGTCGTCCGGCGTGGCAGGCGCGGGAGGGGGATGACTGGCGTGAGGTCGCGGACTGGGCCGAGTTGATGACGGCGCTGCAGGCGTTTCAGCGGCCGTTGTTCACCTTGGGTCGTGAGCCATTGCAGCACTTGGACGAGATACCGGCGGGGCAGTTCTGGACGTTGCGGGCGCTGGAGGCGTGTGCGGGGAATGCGCGTTGCGAAGTGATTGGTGCGCGTGGGCCGTTCCGGCTGGAGGATGAGCGATTGTTGTTCGAGCGTCGGCAGGTGGATGTGTTGATCAGCAAGAACAGTGGCAGCAGCGCCACCGAGCCCAAGTTGGAGGTAGCGCGTGAGCGTGGGGTGCCGGTGTTGATATTGAAGCGGCCGGTGTTGCCGGTGGTGGATCGGGAGTTTGGTGGGGTGGCTGAGTTGCTGGCGGTGCTTTGATGGGTGCAATGCAGCTCTGAAGCCGAGCAAACAAAGGCTGACAACGCCGATCCTACAGGCCATGGCACGTTGCAGCAAATGTGGGAGCTGGCTTGCCAGCGAAGCGCCGCGCGGGACGGCGCTCGATCTTGAGAGCGCTGGTGAAT
>NZ_JAAHBU010000011.1 GCF_010671725.1 Pseudomonas brassicae
AGCCAGCTCCCACAGGTTTGGCGCAAACCCCAGGATCGGCACGGTACCTGTGGCAGCTGGCTTGCCAGCGAAGGGGCCAAGACGCTCGCTGGCCTTACACGCGTTCCGGCGCAACCCGCTGCGGTGTGTGCTCTATCCGTGCCCGCTTGCGGTACAACGCAATGCCCAGGATCAACGCCGTCACCGCCGCCGTCATCAGGGTTTCATAACGGTAGTCGGCGCTGAACAGCATGTACCCCAGCACCAGCGAGATCACCACGATCACCAGCCAGGTCAGCCACGGGAACAGCCACATCTTGAACGCCAGCTCCGTGCCTTCGCGTTCAACGATGGCGCGCATGCGCAACTGCGACACGGCAATCACCAGGTACACCAGCAAGGCGATCGCGCCCGTGGTCGACAGCAGGAAGCCAAACACCTTGCCCGGGAAGGCGAAGTTGACGAAGCAACCGACAAACCCGGCCAATGTCGACAACACCACCGCCACCGTCGGCACACCGCTACCCGAGATACGCCGGGTGGCCGGGTGCGCCTCACCCCGTGCGCCCAGCGAATAGAGCATGCGCGAGGCGGTATACAGGCCCGAGTTCATGCAACTGGTGACTGCCACCAGCACCACCACATCGATCAGGAACTTGGCCCCCGGCACGTTCAGGATCTCCAGCGCGCGCTGAACGAACCCACCTGCAGCAGGCGCGGGTCGTTCCACGGCACCAGCGCGACGATGAAGAAGATCGAAAAGATGTAGAAGATCGCGATGCGGTACACCACCAGATTGGTGGCACGGCGAATCTTGTCCTTGGGGTTGGCCGTTTCATCGGCGGCAATGGTGACGATCTCGGCACCGAAGAACGAGAAAATGGTGATCAGCACACCGCCCAGCACCGCGCCGAAGCCATTGGGCATGAAGCCGCCATTGGCCCACAGGTTCTGCACCCCGGAAGTCTGCGGCGCCAGCGGCCACACCCCGCTCACACCCAGCGCACACACCACCAGGAAGCCGATGATCGCAACCACCTTGACCAACGCGAACCAGTACTCGAACTGGCCGAAGTTCTTCACGCTGATCAGGTTGGTACACGACAGCACGATCATGATCAAAAAGGCGAAGGCCCACGACGGCACGTCGGGGTACCAGGCGTGCAGGATGTCGGCACCGGCAATGGCTTCGACCGGGATGATCAGCACCCAGAACCACCAGTACAACCAGCCAATGGTGAAGCCGGCCCACGGCCCGATGGCACGCCCGGCGTAGGTGGAGAACGAACCGCTGTTGGGGTCGGCGATGGCCATTTCGCCGAGCATGCGCATCACCAGCAGCACCAGCAGGCCGGTAATCATGTAGGAGATGAGGATGGCCGGGCCGGCCTTGGCGATGGCGTTGGAAGAACCGATGAACAACCCGGCACCAATGATGCCGGCAATGGAGATCATCGAGACCTGACGCGAGGTCAGGCCATGCTTGAGTGAACGTTGGGGTTTTTCTTGTAGGGACGACATGGTTGCCTCTCTGGCCAATGCCTGCTGCACCTGATTGCGCACGACGTACGCGGCTCAGGCCAAGGAAATTCATGGAGGGTGTGCGGCAGCAGAAATAGAAGGAGCCGTTATTGTTTTTTGGGCATTGAAAGCAGTAATGCGGTGTGCGTGATCGCCTCTTTATTGAAGTTATGGGCGCACTTTTCCCGGCCCCGTGGGCCATCGAAAACAGCGGTTGAAATCATTGACGCAGATCAGTATTAATCTGCCAAGAGGCTGCTTACAAACGACCTTTTAGAAACACATGATTCCACTGAGGAATGAACTCAGTCCATTTCATCCACCCGGTACCTTCGATGTCCAAGCGCTTGATGCCTTCTACCACGACCTTGCAGTGCTTCGAAGCCGCAGCGCGCCACCTGAGTTTCACCCGCGCCGCGCAGGAGCTGCACCTGACCCAGAGTGCCGTGAGCAAACAGGTCGCGCAGCTCGAAGAGATGCTCTGCCACCCCCTGTTCCAGCGCGTGCGCCGACGCCTGCACCTGACGCCGGCGGGCTCGCTGTACCTGGCCGAGGTGAACAAGATCCTCACCCAGCTGGATATCTCCAGCCGCTACATCCTCACCTATGGGGGCGAAACCCAGGTGCTCACGGTGGCCACCCAGCCGACCTTCGGGGCGCGCTGGCTGGTGCCCAACCTGCGCGGGTTCAGCCATCAGCACCCGAATATCCACCTGGACATCAAGAGCGAGCTGGAGCCGTTCGACCTGCTCAACAACAAGGCCGACATCGCCTTTTTCTTCGGCCAGGGCACCTGGCCGGGGGCAACCTGCATCGCGCTGTTTCACGAAGAGGTGGTACCGGTGTGCCACCCCGAGCTGATTGCCGGGGCGCCGCCGCGCAACGCCCAGGACCTGACCCGGCACCTGCTGCTGCAGTGCACCTCGCGCCCGGAAGCCTGGCACGAATGGTTTCTGCAGCAGGACCTGCATTCGCAGCAGAGCTACCACGGGCCGCGCTTCGATACCTTTTACCTGTGCATTCGCGCGGCGCAGGCCGGTTGCGGCATTGCCCTGGTGCCCCGCTACCTGGTGGCCGAAGAACTGGCCGAAGGCAAGCTGGTAGTGGCCTGGGACCACCCGATGGCCAGCGAGGGGGCACACTTCATCGCCCATGCCGAGCATGCGGCGCAGGTCCCCAAGGTGAAGGCATTCGTGGAGTGGATTTGCGGCAGGATCGCGACTTGAAGGAATGATTGCTCGACTTTATTTCGCTTGCGGCAATGCCGGAGTGTTGGCTTAGATATATAAATACTTATGTTCGCCAGGTGTTCAACATGCCCCATGCCTTGATCAGCCGATCTATTTCTGTCGCCCACCCGATTACACTTTCCCACGGGCGCAATGCGCAAGTTTGGGACACCGATGGCAAACAATACATCGACTTTGTCGGCGGCATTGGCGTGCTCAACCTGGGGCACTGCAACCCCGCCATCGTCAGTGCCATCCAGCAGCAGGCCACGCAACTGACCCATGCCGCCTTCAACGCCACGCCGCACGGGCCGTATGTGACGTTCATGCAACGCCTGGAAGCATTTTTGCCGCTGAGCTACCCGATGGCGGGCATGCTCACCAACAGCGGTGCAGAGGCGGCGGAGAACGCCCTGAAAGTGGTGCGCGCCGCCACCGGGCGTAGCGCAGTGGTTGCCTTTGACGGGGGCTTTCATGGGCGCACGCTGGCCACCCTGAACCTCAATGGCAAGGTGGCGCCGTACAAGCAGAAGGTCGCGTGCTGCCGGGGCCGGTGTTCCACCTGCCCTACCCCAGCGCCGACAATGGCGTGACCACCGAGCAGGCACTGCAAGCGCTGGAGCGCCTGTTCAGCGTTGAAATCGATGTGCACGAGGTGGGCTGCTTCATCCTTGAGGCGGTACAGGGCGAAGCGGGTTTTCTGGCCCTGGAACCGGCCTTCGCGCAGGCGCTGCGCGGGTTCTGCGACACCCACGGGATCCTGATCATCATCGACGAGATCCAGTCGGGCTTTGGGCGTACCGGGCAACGTTTTGCGTTCCCGCGGCTGGGCATCGAGCCGGACCTGCTGTTGCTCGGCAAAAGTATTGCCGGCGGCGTGCCGCTGGGCGCAGTGGTAGGCCGGCGTGAACTGATGGCGAGCTTGCCCAAGGGTGGCTTGGGCGGTACCTACTCGGGCAACCCGCTGGCCTGCGCGGCAGGTGTGGCGACGCTGGCGTTGATGAGCGACGCCAACCTGTCGAGCTGGGGCGAGTTGCAGGAGCGGGCGATTGTCGGGCGCTATGCGGCCTGGAAAGCCAACGGCCTGACACCTTACCTGGGGCGGTTGACCGGCGTGGGTGCGATGCGTGGCATCGAGCTGATCACGCCTGAGGGCAAGCCGGCCACTGCGCAGTTGGCGCAGGTGATGGAACAGGCGCGTGCGGCGGGGTTGCTGCTGATGCCGGCAGGCAAGGCCAGGCACATCATCCGCCTGCTGGCGCCGCTGACCATCGAGCCTGCGCTGCTGGAGCGTGGGCTGGACATTCTGGAGCAGTGCCTCGCGCAGCTGGCATAGGCGGGGACTGGGCAGTGTGGCGCAGGCGCCGTGACCGCGCTCACCTGATACAAATGCCAGTTTCGCTGTACGGCCATTTCGCCCACGATGACCTTGCAGGGCGTTTTTCAGGCCATACGGCTGGCCGCCCTGGTGTGGACCAACGCCCACACAGCGCATTCGAGGAGTCAGAGATGAGCAACAGACAGACCGGTACAGTGAAATGGTTCAACGATGAAAAGGGCTTTGGCTTCATCACACCGCAAAGTGGCGATGACCTGTTTGTCCATTTCAAAGCTATTCAATCCGACGGTTTCAAAACGTTGAAGGAAGGTCAGCAGGTCAGCTTTATCGCGACAAGAGGTCAGAAAGGCATGCAGGCAGAAGAGGTCCAAGTCATCTGAAACCGCTGCGTCCCCTCGCACCCGTAATGCTGCGAGGGCCAGCGCACAGGAGTGTGATGGTGATGAACAGGAAACCCGCAGCAATTTCGCTTTCTCAACACAGCTGCCTCACAGCAGCACCTTCCCCGGCTCAGGACATCATCGTTCTCAACCCCGCCGCGCCCAAGGCCTGGCCAACGTTGCATACGGGACAAGCCATCACCTATGAGCTGGAACTCGGGACTGACGGCGAGTGGTACGCCACCAACATCGAAATTGTCGAGGGGTCCAATTTGAATTAGCCGTACCCCCCTCACGCAAGCGATGGCGCTGGAGCGTGGGCTGGTCACTGTGGCCCGGGCGCGGTGGCGGCGCTCAACTGATACAAATGCCAGTTTCGCTGCACGGCCATTTCGCCCACGATGATCTTGCACGGCGTTTTCGAAACCATGCGACTGGCCGCCTTGTGCGGGGCCAACGCCAATAGCGTATTCGAGGAATCAGAAATGAGCGACAGACAGACAGGCACAGTGAAATGTTTCAACGATTCAAAGGGGGTCGGCTTTATCACAGATAAACATGGCAAGGAACTGTACGTTCATGTCAACTCGATCAAAGCGGCGGGGGTCAAGTCATTAAAGGAAGGTCAGCCGGTCAGCTTTGTCGTTGCGAACGGCCCGAAAGGCGACGAGGCAATAGAGGTCGAGGCCCTTTGACCTCCCGCAGGCCCCTCCTACCTTCATCAGGATGCAGGGGCCAATCCCGACGGGCCCGCAGCGCCCTTGCCCCTCACCTGCTGCGCGCGTATCGTCCAGAACCCCTGCCCTGGCCAGCGGCACAAGGACACTCGGCATGTTCATCGGACGACTCGCTCAGCTCACCGGCTGCCCCCCAAGGCGATCCTCCAGGCGCCGCAACGCAGCGGCCGCTACCGCGTTTACACGCCCCATCACCTGGCCATGGTGCAGTTGATTCGCCGGGCGCAACAGGCCGCTTTCAAACTGGCCGAGATGAAGCCGCTGCACGCCGGCGCGGGCGGCGGCAGCGAGCACACAGCGGGTGCCCTGCACGTTGGGGGCGATGATTTGCTGTTGCGGGTGCCGGGCCCAGTGCCGGAACACGGCGGCGACCTGAAACAGCACGTCGACGCCCTGCAACGCCTTGAACATGGCCGCCTGGTCGAGGGCTTCGGCATACACCACTTCGCAGTCAAGGCCCGCGAAGGGCGCCAGGTTGCGCACATCGCGCACACCGGCGCGCACGCGATAGCCCTGGCGCAGCAGGGTTCTGACCAGGGTATTGCCGAGGTGACCGTTGGCACCGGTCACCAGACACAGTTTGCTCATCGAGGCGCCTGAAGAATGCGATGGGGTTCGCCTGGAGCGTGAGACCTGCCCCTAGGGACAGAGTCAAGGCCGCCGCGTGCAGCGCATCGAACGGGCACATCGCCAATCAATGGCTATGCTTTGCCCGTACCTTACGCACCTCATTCAGCCCTCACTATGGAAAGCAGGCTCATGACCCCCACTCGCTCCCTCGCTCGCGCCGTTGCCCTGGCCACCCTGCTCGGCACCGCCAGCCTCGCCGCCCACGCCGCCGAACTGCCCCTGGGCGGTGTGGCGCTGGAAGACCACATCAGCACCCGGGTACTGGCCGTGGATGCCGCCAACTACCAGGTCACCATCGAAGGCCCCGACAAGAGCCAGATCCCCATCCAGCTGTCGGACAAGGCCAAAGCCCTGCCCAACCTTAAAGTCGGCGACACGGTCGATATCACCGTCGCCCGCTCGGTGGCCTATGTGCTCGACACCACTGCCGGCGGCGCCCCCAAGGTCAGCGAAGAGTCCGGCACCGTGCGCGCCACCAAGGACAACCCCAACCCCGGCGGCGAAGCCTACCGCCAGGTGAAGGTCACCTCCAAGATCACTGCCATCGACCTGAAAAACCACGAGGTGACACTGCTGCCCCCCGAAGGCAAGGTGAAGGTGGTCAAGGTGGAAAACCCCGACCTGCAAGCCCGCATGAAAAACCTCAAGGTCGGCCAGACGGTAGACGCCATCTACACCGAAGTGCTGACGGTGACGACCTCTCGCTGAGCAAACAACCGATCAAGGCGCCGGCGACGGCGCCCAGCGGGCGTGTTGACGCTGGAACAATCACGCCCGCAATTGCAAATGCAAAACATTACTACTAACCTTTGCGCCTCCCCGGTTACGCGGCTGCCGCCAATGTCGAGCATGACTACCGAAGAACTTGAACGTGCTTTCAAAGCGCACGCGGGAGCGCTGCGCTCGTTTTTCTATCGGCACCTGAAGAACACCGAGACGGCCGCAGAGCTTGCACAGGAAACCTACCTGCGGGTGCTGCGCCAGCCACCGCGGGAACCGGTGTTGAACGTACGCGGTTTGATCTTCCGTATCGCACGCAACCTCATCATCGATCACGCACGCAGCCGCGAAACCCGCGATCAGCACGACCAAGGCCTGGCGTATCTTTACCAAGTCACCGGGGAAAGCCCCGAACTGTTCGAGGTGGTGGCCGCACGCCGTGACATGGACACCCTGGCCGAGGCGCTGCAACGCCTGCCTGCGCAATGCCAACAGATTTTTCTGATGTGCCGCCTGCAAGGCTTGCCGCACAAACAGGTGGCCAAGACGCTGGGCGTCTCCGTCAGCACCGTGGAAAAACAGCTGGTGGTTGCCCTCGACTTTCTTCGTCAATGCCTGCAACGATGACCCCCATGCACGATCATCCGTCTTCCATCACCGACGCTTCAAACGTCGATCATGTCGCCCATGGCTGGGTGGTACGCCTCACCGCCGACAACGCGTCGGCGAATGATGTCGCCGCTGCGCGTGCCTGGTGTGACGAGCACCCCGCGCACAAGCAGGCATTCATCGCGGCACGCCGGCTGTGGCAACTGACCGGGCAGTTGAAGGCACCTGCGCCACGGCGTACCTACAAGCGCCATTGGCAGTTCGCCAGCGCTGCCGTACTGGTGCTGGGCTTGAGCCTTGTGCTGGTGCGCCAGAACGCCTGGGACGCGGATTATCACACCGCACGCGGCGAACAGCGCCGCATCGAGTTGGTGGACGGCTCGCACCTGCTGCTCGACTCAAACTCGGCGGTGGATGTGCAGTTCACTGCCCATGGCCGGACGATCATCCTGCGTAAAGGTGAAGCGCTGTTCGATGTGGCACACGACCCGCAGCGGCCTTTTCGCGTCGAGGCGGCCGACCTCAGTGCCACCGCGTTGGGCACCGTGTACGCGGTAAGCCGCGCCGGCGCCGACACCCAGGTGACCGTCGCACGTGGCCGCGTGAAAGTTGAAGACCCCTCGGGCGATGCGGTGCTGCAGGCCGGTACTCGCATCAACCAGACGCCCCACGGGCTGGGGCCCAAACAGTCGGTGAATGTGAGCAGCGCCCTGGCCTGGCAACATGGCCGCCTGGTGTTCGAGATGACGCCGTTGTCTGAAGTGCTGGAGCAATTGCAGCGTTATCGTCCGGGCTTCATCCAGGCGGCGGATGAACGCGTGGGCAACCTCAAGGTAAGCGGTACCGTACAGCTCGATCGCCTGGACGAAGGCGTGCAGAGCCTGGCCCAGGCATTCGCCCTGGACGTGGTGCGCTACAGCGACTATTGGGTCGTGCTCAAAGCACGGCGCTGAACAATTTTTGATTTATTTTTACGGTTCCCCGCGTACCGCCCGTCTTCCTTTTCTAAAACGCTAATGCCTCGCATTCAAGGAAAAGGAACGCACATGTATCGCCCGTTGTGCCACACCGTCAAACCCATCCCCCTGGCTGCCACCGTGCGCCGAATCGGCCTGCTGGCCAGCCTGCTGCCCCTGCTGGCCATCGCGGCGCCGGTGAAGCTGGACATTGCTGCGCAACCGCTGGCCAGTGCACTCAATCATCTTGCTGAACAGAGCGGCCTGCAGATCATCTATGACGGGCAGATCGTGCAGGGCAAATCCAGCCAGGGCATTCGTGGTGCCCAGGAGCCACAGGCCGCCCTTGAGCAACTGCTTGAAGGCAGCGGCCTGACATGGCGCAGTACGGGTGCGGGCAGTGTGGTGCTGGAGCCGCGGCCAGCCAGTGGCGGCACCCTGGAAATCGGTGCCACCACGGTCAACGCCAACCCCTTGGGTGCCACGACCGAGGGCACCGGGTCGTACACCACCGGCGCGACCAATACGGCCACCAAGCTCAACCTGAGCCTGCGCGAGACGCCGCAGACGGTCAGCGTAATGACCCGCCAGCGTATCGACGACCAAGCGCTGAGCAGCGTTACCGAAGTACTTCAGCAGAGCCCTGGAGTGTCGGTGCAGAGCATGGGCAGCGAGCGCTTCAATGTGTACTCGCGGGGCTATCCGATCAGCAGCTACCAGATCGACGGCATCAAGACCACAGCAGAAATCCAGACGCAAGACGTATCGCAGAGCCTGGCAGACATGGCCATTTACGACCGTGTGGAAGTGCTACGCGGAGCATCAGGGCTCATGAACGGTGCGGGCGACCCTTCGGGTACCTTGAACATGGTACGCAAGCGTCCTACTTCGACGTTCCAGGGGCATGTCGCCGGCGCCGTCGGGTCGTGGAACAAGTATCGCGGTGAACTGGATGTTTCCGGCCCGTTGACCGAGACCGGCAACGTGCGTGGGCGTTTTGTCAGCGCCTATCAGCAAAGCGACAGTTTCATCGACGTGTATCAACAGGAAAAGCAAGTGCTCTACGGGGTACTTGAAGGTGATCTGTCCGAGACCGATACCCTGACAGCCGGCATTTCCTATCAGAAGGATGACCCGCGCGGCGTGTTCGGCGGCGTCGGCAACCCGTTGTTCTACAGCAACGGCCAGCAGACCAGCCTGTCGCGCGCGTTCAACATCGCCAGCCGCGACAACACCAATCAGGTCGACGCCTACAACCTGTTTTCCAACTACCGCAAGCAGTTCAACGACGACTGGGCGTTGAACGTCTCGGGCAACTACCTCTACAGCAAACGTGATTACCAGTGGGTAATGGGCGCGGTATGGTCGGGTTTCCCCAACCAGGTCACCGGTGCCGGGCTGCCGCTTTACACGCAGCAGGGCAACAGCCATCAGGACCAGGCCGGGCTGGATGCACGGCTGGAGGGTGCGTATCAAGTGCTCGGCCGCAAGCACACGCTGGTGATGGGCTTGAACTACACCGACTCGCACACCAAAACCGATACCTACCGGGAGACCGGCGGCCTGGCCGGCCGAACCCCGTTCAACCTCTACACATGGAACAACAGCACCGGTGCTCCGGTATTCGGGGCCAAGTTCTACGACAATGACACCGACATCCGTGAGCGTGGCTACTACCTGGCAACGCGCCTGAACATTACCGATGCGCTGAATGTGATCCTCGGCGCGCGGGTCAGCGACTACGATCGGCACTACACGTACGTCAACGCCGACGCTGCGCGCAGCGTCTACGACCTGGACCAGTCCAGCCGCAAGCACGGCGTGCTCACGCCCTATGCCGGCATCACTTATGACCTGAACGAGCAGCACACGCTGTATGCGAGCTACGCGACCATTTTCATGCCCCAGGCTTACCGCGACCGCACCGGCACGGTGCTTGACCCGCGTGAAGGCGACACCGTCGAACTCGGCCTGAAAAGTGCGTTCTACGACGGGCGCGTGAACACCGCCATCGCGCTTTATCAAATCAACCAGGACAACCTTGCGGTGGCTGACGGCGACCATTCGGTACCAGGTTACCCGCTGGAGACCGCCTACCGGGCAGCCGATGGGCGTACTCAGGGGGTAGACCTGGAGGTGACCGGCGAAGTGCTGCCGGACTGGAATGTCATGGCGTCCTATACCTATGGCCGCACCGAGGATGAACACCACGCCCCCATCCAGACCATCATGCCCGAGCACATGGCAAAACTGTGGTCCACCTACAAACTGCCGGGGCAGTTGAGCAACCTGACCGTAGGCGGTGGCTGGAACTGGCAGAGCAGGATCCATTTCAGCTATTCATCGTGGATGTTTGCCCAGCCCGTAGAGGCGGAACAAGCTGCTTACGCGACCTTCAACCTGATGGCCAAGTATGCGTTCACTCCGGACATTTCAGCCACGCTGAACGTGAACAACGTATTCGACAAGAAGTACCTGAGTTCGCTGGACCAGACCTTCAACAGCGGGTTTTATGGCGACCCGCGCAATGTATTGCTGAGTACCCGATGGGCGTTTTGAATCGGCTAGTGGCAGTGTAAATCTGGCACAGGATTCGGAGGGCGGTTCGGCGTGTGCGGGACGCCCTTCGTAGGCGTTGGGCTCTCGCTTGATTGAACGAATGAAACAGCCGGCCCGCTCGACAACGGTCTCATCATGCTATGCGATCCTGCGCCGCCCCTGCCGCCTGCAGCTTGCCGGGAATGATAACGACGATCGCACGCCGGATATAAATGAAGAGAAAAAACGATTGGCACAGAAAGGGGTAGATTCTTCCCCCCTCTCTGACCGTTTTGGCCTGCACCAGATTGACTCTGATTGCAGCGATTACCGCACTACTTTTAGCAATGAATCTCCATCCTTTAAAAATCCGTACATCCGACATGTATCCAACACCGATTCAAGTGCAATGACCCGGACAAATGACTGCATATAAAACATCTTGAATTTCACACCCGAGCAATCCTTATCAGTCGATTCGAACTCTACAACTTGCCCAGGCTGGTTTAGCCCCAAACCATTTACCACACCGTTGATCTCAACAGTTTTCTGAGGGGATTTCACATAGATAGTCGCACTATACCTGCCCTCCCCGAGCTGATCACGAAGAGCAAAATGCTTTCCGTCCCCCAACAAGGAAACGTCAACTTCCTTATCAGTACCAATGTGCAGCAACGAGTAAATAACAATACCCCCAACAACTAAAACCATCACATTGTAAGGCCAAGACCAGATCGCACTATGCATAATTCTCCTTATTTAAGTCAGTAAACACTGGCACACACTCACGATCACGAAAATTGCGATGCAAGGTCTGCTGTTCAACACCTATTTTCGGCTGACATGAGAATTTCTTGAGGGGAGACAAGCTCGTGGGCAATAGATGTTTTATCAGCCAAGCAAACGAGGCAACCCCCAACCGACCTGGCACCCTGAGATATTATCGACAGCAAATCGCACCACTCGTTATAGCGATTGGCTTTGCCGAAACATGCCAACCTGTGTAGCTGTAACTCGGCTCGTCCATAGCCCACGACTAACCCTCACCAACATACAAGTCGACGATGGGGAAGAATTCTGGCCGATGAAAGTGAAGGTGCTTCGACGCGAGACGCCCTTCTCTCGCTTGTTGGCGGTCGCCAGCGCTTGAAAAATTTCAGGTGGATCGCTATGGCCTTCGGTAAACGCTCATCCGTGAGCCTGTCCTTCACTTTGCCACACGTTGAAGCAGCAGTAGCCTCGACAGCCGCATTGACAACCACAGTATCGATGGCACACCAGATCCGTACGTTCACATCAAGGCATCACTTGCCTCCACTGCTATCCAGCATTGGCCGGCGGTTACCGAGCGTGCAATGAATATCAATCGCCCAAGTTCACGCCGGGCGATTGCGTCCAGATCAAAGAGAAAATCGACGTCGTGGTGCTGGGCGAGCCGTACGCTTGATCGGGGAGTCACTGCTGGAGCCTGCCATTCCAACTGGGCAGACTCAACAATCGACCCGCAAACTCCTGCGGCTCAAGCAGGTTTGGTGGTGCCTGCTATAAAGCGGGCACCACTGCCTATGTGAAAAGGCTTACCAGCTGTAGCTCACCTTGCCCGTGATTTCACGCCCCGGGTTGTAGAAGTTCGCCGTGCCGGAACCCACCACGTGCTGCTCATCCAGCAGGTTGCTGACGTTCACCGCAAGGTCGGTGCCCTTGGCAATCTGGTAGTTGAACGCGGCGTCGAACAAGGTGGTGCCATCGCTTTTGCCGGTGTTGGCGGCATCCAGGTAATAGGCGCCGACGTAGCGCGCACCCAGGCCAACGCTCACGTCGGTGCCAGGCACGCTGTAGTAGCTCCACAGCGAGGCGGAATGCTTGGGCGCGGTGGTGAACTGATTTCCCTTGAGCGAGCTGCCGTCGTACAACGAGCCGCGCAGCACCTCGGACTGCATGTAGGAGTAGCCGCCGATCAGGCTGACGTTCTGCGTCACTTGCGCCTTGGCCTCCAGGTCGAGGCCGCGCACCCGCGACTCGCCCACCGTCTGCTGCTCGATGATGCCGCTGGGCAATACCACGGCGATGCTGACGTTTTCCTGGGTCAGGTCGTAGACGGCCGCCGAGAACAGCGCGTCCATCCCCATCGGCGAATACTTCACGCCCACTTCATACTGCTTGCCGGTCTGCGGTGTAACACCCACCTGGGGCGGCGACACCGACTCCACCATGCTCACATAGGTGGAAACCTCATCGTTGACGATGTAGGTCAACGCCCCGCGGTAGGAGGTTTCGGAGAAGCTGTCGTTGTCATCGAACTGCACCGGGCTGGAGAAGCGGTTGTAGCCCTTGCTGGACAGCTCCATGGCGTCGTTGCGCACACCGGCGGTGACGATGAACCGCTCGTAGAACGACAGGTTCTGCTGCAGGAACAGCGCCTTGGTGGTGGCCTCGCTCTTTTTTGCGGTGTATGGCGTGAGTGCGCTCGAGACGCCGGTGAACACCGGGTTGGCAATGTCGATCGAGGACGTCAGGTCGTAGACCGAACGCTCCTTGGTGGACGAGTCGAGGTATTCCACGCCCACCAGGGTGCTGCTGTCGATGTTTTCGAAGCGGGCATCGTATTGCAGCATCAGGTTGCCGTTGAACTGGTTGGCATCACTGTCGGTGCCCAGCAGGTAGCGGGGAATCGTGGTGCCGACCCGCGTGGCGTTATCGCTCAGGTAAACGTAGCCATAGTCATCGGTCAACTCGCTGTAGCGCAGGTTGCTGCGCAGCACGAAGCCGTTGTCGAAGTCATGGGTGACGTTGCCACTGAGGCTGGTGCGCTCCACATCGTGGAAGTTGTAGCTGGGCTCGCCAAAGAAGTCGCTGCGGTCGTATTCCTTGTCCAGCGGGTAGCCGCCACTGTTGGGCGAGCTTTCGGTTTTAAGGTAGTCCAGGATCACCGTCGCCGAGGTGTAGTCGGTGGGCGCCCAGGTCAGACCGCCCATCAGCAAGCGGTTGTCGTCCTGCGAGTGGTCGTACTCGCGGTCGCTGTTCTGCACCTTGGCCGTGAAGCGGCCGGCCACGGTTTTAGCGTCGTTCAGCGCATCCCCCACATCCACGCCGGTCTCGACATGGTCGAACGAACCGTAGGTCACGTAGCCCTGGCCGAACTGCTCGAAGCGCGGTTGCTTGGTCACGAAGTTCACCGAGCCACCGGGGTCTGCCGGGCCGAACAGCGTGGAGTTGGCGCCGCGCAGGATTTCGATGCGCTCGTAGGCGAACGGGTCTTCGCGTACCCCGCGCATCGAACTCAGGGTCAGCCCGTCGCGGTAGGTGGTGGCCTGGAAGCCGCGGATCTGGAAGTAGTCGTTGCGGTCGTCCGTGCCATAGAAGTCGCTGACCACGCCCGGCGTGTATTGCAGCGCCTCTTCGGTGGTGCTCACGCTGCGTTGTTCCATTTCCTTGCGGGTGACCACCGACACCGACGCCGGCGTGTTGAGAATGCTGGTCGCCACCTTGCCGCCCACCCAGAGCTCCTTGGCGACCACCGAGTGGGTGTCGTCGTCGGCACTGACCTTGACCTTGGCATTGATGATCAGGGGCGCGAGGCGGTAGTCCTCGACGTCGGTGACGCTGAGTTCGAGCGGGGCGGCCGCCTTGGGCTGCGGCACCAGCAGGTACGCATTCGGGCCTTGCTGCTGGACCTGCAACTCGCTGCCCTGCAACAGCGAAGCCAGTGCTGCCTGTGTATCTAACGTACCGCTCACGCCCCCGGTGGTGCGGTTGGCCACGCTGGCCGCATCGAAGGACAGACTGATGCCAGCCTCACGCGCAAAGTGGTCAAGCGCCGGCGCCAACGGGCCGGCAGCGATGTTCCACTGCTGCACCTGGTTGCGCGGGTCGGTGGTTGACGTTTGCGCCAGCGCCGGCAGTGCGCAGCTGCTGACGATCAAACCCAGCACCGCACCCTGCAAGGCACGATTCAATGGATGGCGCTGTGGAACCGGGGACGAACTCATTTTCTCGCTCCATGGGAGGGGTCGGCAGATTGGCCTGTATGTCGGCTTTCCTTACAGGCCGAACGAGAATGAGAAATCACCTCATTATTTTTTCAGAAGGGATTCAGGCAGCAGACGGGCTCAGCTGGCGGCGCTCAACGTCACCCAGTAACGGGTGCGATAATCCACGCGCAAGCGCAGTGACTGCGCGACCAATGCCAGTACCTGATCGTTGTCGGCGAGCTGGAAGGTGCCGGACACGCGACGGTCCGCCACCGCTTCGGGCGCAGCGCAGCACGCCGGGGCGATAGCGCGACAGCTCCACCACAAAGTCGCCGAGGCGCATGTTGCGCGCACTGATCACCCCGTCGCCCCAGCTCCATACATCCAGGCCGTTGCCGCTGAACTCACGGGCGCCGCTAGCGGTAAACAGCAACGGCTTTGTGCTCTGGACGTTGCTGCCGCCGCCATCGGCGACGGTTTGGCTGGCCCCCGGGAACACCGTGACAGCGCCGCCCTGCACTGCCAGCAACGTGCCGTCGTCACGCTCACGCGCCAGCAGGCGGGTGCTCTGGGCGCGCACGACGCCGTCGCGTGTCTGTACCCAGAAGGGTCGCGTCTGCGCCGCGTGCTCATCCGCGCCGACCTCCACGATGATTTCGCCACGGCGCAGAATGATCAGCCGTCGCTGCGCGTCGAAGTCGCTGTCGACGGCGCTGTCGCTGTTGAGCTGCACCAGGCTGCCGTCATCGAGCTGCACGTGGCGTTGCTCGCCGGTGTCGCTGTGGTGCTGTGCAAGCATGGCCGGCAGCGATGTGTAATCGCGGCCAAGCCAGCCTGCGGCGCCAATGGTGGCCAGCAGGCCCAGCAGCTTCAGGCTTTCGCGTCGATGCATGCCGCGCTGGGTGCCATCGAGGGTTTGCCGGGCCACTTGAGCGGGGATGCCCGCGAAGTCATCGCCCAGCGACTGCACACGCTGCCACGCCAACTGATGCTCGGGGCGTTGCTGCAGCCAGTGCTCGAAGGTGCGTTGGGTGTGTGCGTCGGCCTGATTGAAGCGCAGGCGCACCAGCCACTCGATGGCCTGGTCGACAACGGCGGGGGCTGGCGCCTGCGGCTTAGCCCTCGGCATAACGCAAGCGATAGCAGTGTTGCAGGGCCTTGGCCAGGTCGCGCTCCACCGTGGCGCGGGAAACGCCCAGCTTTTCGGCGATCTGCGTGCAGGTCAAGCCGTCGAGCTGGGCGAACAGGAAGGCCTGGCGGACTCGGGGTTTGAGCTGGTCGAGCAGGCGGTCGATGCGCTCCAGCGCATCGAGGATCAGCAGCCGGCTTTCTGCCGACGGCACCTCTTGTTGAGGCAGCGCCTCGATGCTGGCGAGGTAGGCACGTTCGAGTTCGCGACGGCGGTACTGGTCGATCATCAGCCCGCGGGCGATGCTGCTCAGGTAGGCACGGGGTTCGCGCAAGGGGCTTGCCTGACGGGACTTGAGCAGGCGTACGAAGGTGTCCTGCGCCAGGTCTGCGGCAGACTCATGACATCCGATGCGTCGGCTCAACCAGCCGTGCAACCACGCATGGTGGGTGCGATAGAGCAGCCCCAGCTCTGCAGTACCAAGCGTATCGTCGCTGCGCATCGGCATCCCGGAAAGTACATGATTGATAATTAGTCGCATTCTACTCATGCGGTGGGGTGTCAGGCAAATGGGAGGCTTGGGGCGCGTACTTGGTCAAAACTGGGTGTTCGCGACTGTCTGCTCTCGGCCAAAAGCGGACGTTCGCTAGCGACCGGTTGAATCCACAGCCATAAGCGGGCAGTTACGATATATCATGAGAAGTAATGACGGGACTGAGATGGGAGTGGCCTGCCAAAAATTGGACGATTTAAACATTCCGACTACTCTCTCGAATTGATATCACTTCGATATCTTCTAATCGAATGGAGGCAGCGATGGCATCAGTCTTGATAACGTACGATCTAATTACTCCAGGAAAGAAATACACAGAGCTTCACAATGCAATAAAGGCGTTGGGCTCCTGGTGGCATTGTGTCGATTCAACTTGGATAGTTAAGTCAGACTTTTCACTTGTGCAGATCCGTGACGAGCTAAAAAAGCATGTCGATTCGAATGACAAGCTGTTGGTTTTAGGGCTCTCAGGTGCCGGGGCATGGGTTGGATTAGACAAAAATTGTTCTGATTGGCTTACCAATAATCTTTAGATTATTTTGCCCTCTTTTGCAGGGGGCATTACCGATACAAGAACGTATTTTTTCAATATGAAAGCAGCCTCAGAGCAGTGGCTTATGCAGGGGGGGGGGGGGCGTAACTGCTAGTAGCCAATATCGGCAGTTGCTGCGGCACGAAGATCTCCTGCTTCTTGGAATTCTTCAGATGCAGGCCGTGCAGTGCCCTCTAAAACACGCGTTCTTGATTCTGTCTCGGCGTCATTCTTCCAAGTGCGCAACAGCTCGGTAGTGAACTTCAAATCTGGCGAGTCAATCGCTGTGCCGTGATTTCGGCACATCCAAATCCCATTGGTCACCGAGCGATGTTCGTCCATCGTCATCTTTTCGTCGTAGCGTGGCCCACCGGGCGCAGCGGCGCAGATGTGCGAAGCGGTGCCCACGCTCATGCGCCCGTTCTCGTCCGAGGTCGCACCTTCGGTAGAGACGCGACAGCCTGGAAAACTGCATAGCCATCCAGCGCGCTGTCCGATCTTACGCCTGGTGCACTCTGTGAAATCGTCTCGATTCTTAGCCATTTGCCATTCGCCTGCTGTTCGCTCCCGCATACTGTGCTGCGCGCTCACCCAAGTGTCCATTAGATCGCGAGCTGTCAGTTCAAGACCTCCATCTCCAAGTATGCTATCTCTTAGGGAAACTCCGAATAAGTTGCCCATCGGCCGGAAATGGGCGGTTTGGGGATGCCGAAAAGCCCGACTTTCAGTCGCTGATTATTGGATAACCAAGGCGAAGCCTTGGTTATCTGCCCTCACGGGCGCACCTCTCCCGCAGCAGGCAATAATTGCCGGCGCACCATCCATAAATTCGACAGCGCAAACAGCGTGGTCAATTGCGCCGTGTTCTTGGCCAAGCCACGGAAGCGGGTTTTCACGTAACCGAACTGGCGCTTGATCACACGAAATGGATGTTCGACCTTCGCTCGCGCCTGCGCTTTGACTTTCTCGATCTTGCGTCGGGCGTTGTAAAGCACGCTGCGTTTGCTCAAGTGCTTGTAGGTACTGCGGCGAGCCGCGACCTGCCAGATCACGGGCCTCCCGTCATGCTCAGGCCGTTTTTCCACGCCGGTGTAACCCGCATCGGCACAGACGAAATTTTCATCACCATGTAGCAGGTGAGCGACCTCCGTTACATCAGCCACATTCGCCGCTGTGCCGTGGACGTGGTGCACCAGGCCCGACTCAGCATCGGCACCAATATGCGCCTTCATGCCGAAGAAATACTGATTACCCTTCTTCGTCTGATGCATTTCAGGATCACGTTTGCCTTCCTTGTTCTTGGTCGAACTGGGGGCGTGAATGATGGTGGCGTCGACAATGGTGCCCTGGCGCAACGACAGGCCCTTGTCTTGCAGGTAATTGTTGATGGTTTCCAGAATCCCCGAAGCCAGTTGGTGCTTCTCCAGCAGGTGCCGGAAATTCATGATGGTCGTGTCTTCGGGGATCGGAGCGCTGAGCGTTAGATGAGCAAACTGGCGCATCGAAGTGATCTCGTACAGCGCTTCTTCCATAGCTGGGTCGCTCAACGAGAACCAGTTCTGCAGCAGGTGAATACGCAGCATGGTTTCCAGTGGGTAAGGCTTGCGGCCACCGCCAGCCTTTGGGTAATGCGGCTCGATCAATGCCACCAAACCGCTCCACGGCACCACCTGCTCCATCTCGGCCAGGAAACGTTCGCGGCGGGTCTGCTTGCGCTTACCAGCGTACTCGAAATCGGAAAAGCTCATCTGACTCATGGGATGGAGGGCTTGTGGGGGGAATTGACGGGAGGGCTATTTCAGCACAGCTCAGATGGCCTGTGCTGACTTGATCGGAGAATCCTAAGCGGCCCTTACTAACGGGGACTGCCAGGTTTTTTATGTGCGGGCCGGTAACGCCACCCTCTCACCTTCCCCAAAAACTTGAATCTCCCTCCCAACCCCGTTAGCCTACCCCGGTCGCTGTAAATCCAGCGTCCGGGTTTGGTCACCCGAGAACATCAAGGCGCACAAAGCGCCGCATCCGAACCAGTGGCGCTTTTTTGTGTCTGCTGTTTCGTGTTATGGCGGCTGTGCGTGGGGCGCACTCGTGCGCGCCGGGTTCCTTGATTCCCGGTTGACCAACCTGCGTACAGCCGCCACCCATCGTTTGGTCACGATGCTGGTCGGCTCCGACAATCAAGAGCTCCACAATGATAAAAATCGTTCCCGATCCTCCGCTTGCTACCCCCCGCAAACCCGCCTACACCGCCTTCGGCTGTTGCAACGGCAATCACCCTCCCCTGTTTTCCGTCTGCGATGGCATCGAACTCGAAGATGCATTGGTCCACCTGTCGCTGCAGATCCAGTGCGCCAAGCAAACCACCGCTCAAGCCTGCGAACGTGCCGATGAGCAGTTCAAAAACCTGTTGATGGCAACGCAGCATTCGCTGGAACTGAGCAATGCATTGATCGAGTCGGTTCTCGATGGCATGGAGGCAAAAGCGGCCAGCAAGTAACGACGCAACACACGGGCCGCAGACGCGGCCTACCGAAACCAACCGATGTTCATGGAGGAAACCGTGCGGATCTACATTACAGGCGCCTCGTGTGCCGGCGTGACCACCCTGGGCCATGCCCTCGTCCCTTTGCTCGGCCTGCATCAGGTCGATGTGGACGACTTCTACTGGCTGCCCACCAATCCCCCCTTCTCGGTCAAGCGACCGCCCGAGGAACGGGTGTGCATGATCGAGCAGGCACTCGGTGACGACGACTGGGTGCTGAGCGGTTCTTGCAATGGGTGGGGCGAAGCGCTGATTGCCAAGGCCGACCTGATCGTGTTTGTGGAAACCCCAACCGCCGTTCGCCTTGAGCGGCTGGCCGCCCGTGAGAAGGGCCGGTTTGGTGATCGGATAGCCCCCGGCGGCGATATGCACGACATACACGTGGCCTTCCGCGCCTGGGCTTCGGAGTATGACAACCCAGCGTTTGGCGGGCGCAACCGAGCACGCCATGAGGTGTGGATTTCGGAGCAGACGGTGCCGCTGACTAGGATTGATGGCACGCGCAGTACTGACGAAATGGCAGCGGATGTGGTTGATGCCCTGAGTCGGTTGCTGCCCATGACAAACGGTCGCTTGCCCACTACGGGCATTCGCACCGACGCCTGAAAGACTCAGCCGTCTTCACCCACCCCGCAGAGCCTGCATCAGCTGTCCAACAACGACGGCTTCGACGGCGCCCTCACTGGCGCCCGCCTCAAAAGCAGCGCAACAAGCCGATGCGTCGCGGTCGCCAATCCGGTAGACCGCAATGGCACTGCCTGGCCCGCAGCCTGTGTGCCCGCTTAGGCAATATCCGCCCTCGATTGCCCCCTGCATCACACCAAGGCCATAGCCCGGTGTGAGCCATGGGCGCCCGGCAATAGGGCCGCCCACTGTTCGGGCCGTCTGCACTTGCTCGATCAAGCCCGTGCAGAGCAGGTCTGCGCACAAGAGCCGATCCAGAAACCGCGCTGCTTGCGAAATCGGGCCGATCAACAGGCCGTGGTAAACCCAGGCAGGGTCATAGTTTGAGGTGCTTGCACCTTGGGTCGATTGCACGTCTGCTCGCGTTTTGGCGAAGCGAACATTCGACAGGCCCAGAGGGGTCAGCACACGTTGAGCCACTGCATCATCAAGCGTCAGATCAGTCGTAATGCCGGCTGCTGCCGGCCATGGATAGCGCCACGCCTGAACGCCACCGGCAAAACTTAATAAATCTTAATGCTCCATCCATTCCTGCATCTGCTATCACGGGGTTCCCTCCAGCCCAACCAGTAGTGCACAACAGCTTCAACCCACGCCCAAGCTTTGATGGATGCCGGGCAGGCTCCGCTGTTCGGGCTGAATCAGTGGCAGTGACCGCCGTAATGGATGAACGAAGATGTCACATAAAAAATACCTGTACTTGCTGCTCATGGTGCTGTCGATACCGGTGCTGTGGACACTGAATGGCTCCTATACCTATGGGCTGGGCATGTTCTACGGCAGCGGTGTCGCACAGAGCTCTACCCTCTATTCGGCAGCCTCGCTGGTCGCCCTGCTACTGCTGTCCCCCATCATCGTTTTTGCAAGAAATGCTTATCGCAAGGCCAAAGGAAAACGCCCGGACCTCAGCTATTCGACGAGCATCATGGTCATTCTGATCGGCGTCGTTGTCGGGCTTTTCGTGGTCACGCCCGGCATGAGCAAATGGCAGCTGCATCGCGAGGATGGGCAGCTGAGGGCGCTGTATCTCAGCCTGCGTACTGCCACCACGCAGGCACAGCTGGAGCAAGCACTCAAGCAGCATCGACCTGTGCGCGCATTTGAGGTCAACCCCAGGCATCGGATTCGTGATGAGAACTACATCAGGAAGAACAACCTGACGCTCACAGAGGGCGTCGCGTTCATGAGGCTTTCATACCCTTCGGGCAACGCCTTCTCGCCCAGAAGAACGCATATCTTCGTGTCGTTGGACAAGGCATCCGAGAAGGTTCTGGCGATGTGTCTTGCCAGGGACGATCTTCTCGAATGTGAGTAACAGCAGCTTTCATTGCCTCGCGCCCTTATGCCAACGCTGGCTGATTGCGCGGGTCCAATCCGATGCAAACAATCGGTCAGTCCGAAGGCCGCGCCTGAACTTTCCAGTCCCACCCGAAGCTTTGCGCACACGGCGCAAGCCATCGACGAAGCTGCGGATTGCTCGCCAGCGCCGAGGGCTCGACATAGCGGGCGCCGATGTTGGCGTGGGGCAAGAAGCGCACGTCAAGGCTGCGCTCCAGTTGCTCGACCACGTGTGGAAACGCGGCCAGGCTCGCCAGGCGCGGCCACTTCACCAGCTTTCGATAACGCAGCTGCTGGGACTCGATACGCAGGTCGTCATTCGGGCGCCATTGCGCCAGGTAGAGCTGGTCGTGGCGCTCCAGTTGAAGCCGCCAATGGCCCCAGGAGGGCACGATCAGCTCAAGCTTCAGGCTCTCAGGCCTCAATTTTTTGCGCTTGTAGAACCAGTGCTCGATGGGGTCGTTGCTCAGCACGATGGAAAAGGTACTGCCCTGCGGCATATCACCCATATCGAACTGGGCGAACCAGTGGGCGGCCTCTGACTGGCCGGGATTATCGGGCATACACGCCTCTGCTTGAAAAGTGGATCACACACCCTGACGGGCACGATGACTGGCCGGCGCGGCTACCCAGCTCACTGCGCATTCATCAACTCACGCACCCGCACCGCCAGGGTGTCGACGGCAAAGGGCTTGATCAGCACGTGCATGCCGGGCTCCAGTTGCCCATCACCAAGGGCTGCGCTTTCGGCGTAGCCGGTGATGAAAAAGGTCTTCAGGCCCGGCCGCACCTGCCGCGCCGCGTCGGCCATCTGGCGGCCGTTCATGCCGCCGGGCAAACCGACGTCGGTGATCAGCAGGTCGATACGCACCTCGGAGCGCAGCACGTCGAGGCCGGTCAGGCTGTCGGCCGCTTCGATCACGGCATAACCAAGGTCGCTCAGCACGTCGCTGAGCAACAGCCGCACGCTGGGCTCGTCATCCACCACCAGGATGGTCTCGCCGCCGGCCCTGCACGGGGCAGCAAACTGCTTGCCCAGGTCTTCGCGCGCCACCGCATCGCCGTGGTAACGCGGCAGGTAGATGCACAGGGTGGTGCCCTTGCCCACCTCGGAGGCGATGCGCACCTGCCCGCCCGACTGCTTGGCAAACCCGTAGATCATCGACAACCCCAGGCCCGTGCCCTGGCCAATCGGCTTGGTGGTAAAAAACGGGTCGAACGCCTTGGCCACCACGGCAGCCGGCATGCCGGTGCCGGTGTCGGTCACGCTCAGGGTCAGGTACTCGCCCTGCGGCACGTCCAGCAGTTGGGCGTTGTGTGCGTCGATGACATGGTTGGCCGTCTCGATGGTGATCCGCCCGCCGTCCTGCATGGCATCGCGCGAGTTGATGCACAGGTTCAGCAAGGCGTTCTCCAGTTGGCTGGTATCGACCCGCGCCGGCCAGAGGTCGGCCGAGGTCACGGTCTGCACGTCGATGCTGGGGCCCACGGTACGCTGGATCAGTTCGGTCATGCCCTCCACCAGCGCGCTGATGTCGGTGGGCCGCGGGTCCAGCGTCTGGCGCCGGGAGAACGCCAGCAAGCGGTGCGTCAGCGCGGCCGCACGCTTGGCCGCGCCCTGGGCGGTGACCAGGTAGCGGTCGACGTCGGCCAGGCGCCCTTGCGCGATACGCGTGGCCATCAATTCGAGTGCGCCCGAGATGCCGGCCAACAGGTTGTTGAAGTCGTGCGCCAGGCCACCGGTGAGTTGCCCCACCGCTTCCATTTTCTGCGACTGGCGCAGCTTTTCTTCGGCTTGCATGAGTTCGGCGGTACGCTCGGCCACGCGCTGCTCCAGGGTTTCGTTGAGCGAGCGCAGGGCGGCGGTGGCGCGGTCGCGCTGCGCCTGCACCGAACGCCGCTCCTCGACGTCGATCAGTACCCCCGGGAAGCTCAGCGGCGTGCCGTCCGCGGCGTGGTCGACGCGGCCATTGGCCTCGATCCAGTAGTACTTGCCGTCGGCTCGCCGCACCCGGTACTGGTAGGCATAGGCGCCGCCGCGGGCGATCACCTCGTCGATGGCCTGCTTGAGCCCTGCGCGGTCTTCGGGGTGCACCGTGGCAATCACCTGCTCCAGGCTCAGGCCCTCATGGCCCAGGGCCGGGTCCAGGCCGAAGGCGCGGGCGAAGGCGTCGTCCACGGTGAAGCTGTCATTGGGCAGGTCCCAGTGCCAGGTGCCGAAGATGGCGCCGGCGGCCAGCGCCAATTGAACGCGCTCGACGTTTTCGCGGGCTACCGTCTCGCTTTGGCGCAGGCGTTCTTCGGCGTTGCGGCGCCCGGTCACGTCGCTGAACAGGATCGCGATCTGCCGGTCGGCCGGGTCCCCCACCCGCAACGCGCGCACGTCGAACCAGCGCTGAAAGCTCTTGGCATAGCTTTCGAAGTTGGCCGGGATACCGGTCTTGGCCACGCCACCATACGTCTCGAACCAGAACGGCTCCAGGTCGGGGGCGAACGAGGTGACCCACTTGCCGCGCAGGTCTACCCCGGCCTGACGTTCGAAGGCCGCGTTGGCTTCGACGAAGCAGTAGTCGATAGGCTTGTCGTCGGCATCGAACTTGACCTTCACGATCGCGAAGGCCGCTTCGACGGTTTCCAGGATGGTCCTGAAGCGCTCCTCGCTCTGGCGCAGTGCCGCTTCGGTACTGCGCATGCGGGTGAGGTCGAGCATGGCGCCGATCATGCGAATGGCCAGGCCATTGGCGTCACGAATCACGTGGCCGCGGTCGAGCACCTCGGCGTAGGAGCCGTCGGCGCGGCGCAAGCGGTATTCATCGGCCCAGGCAAAGCCGGTGCCGTCGATCACGGCGTGGATCGAGGCGTGGATACGCGCACGGTCATCGGGGTGTATCTGCGCGATCCACCACTCGCCGGTCGGCTCCACCGCTGCTGGAAGATGCCCGTAGGCCTCCTCCAGCGCATCGTTCCACAGCACGTGGTTGGCCGCCAGGTCCCAGTCCCAGATGGCGTCATTGGTGGCTTTGACCGCCAGCCGGTAACGCGCCTGGCTGCTGGCCAGTGCCGAACGATTGGCATCCAGCTCGGCAGTGACCTGGCTGTGGTGCGCCTGCTGCAGGGCCGCACGCAAGTGCATCACCTCGGCTTCAAGTTGCTCGCGGGTAAGATGTCTCAAGGTTTCAGCCACTGACGCACCCTGTGTCGCTGCAGAAGGATGGGGATTCGATCGCGTGAGCTTACCCGTCAAAGCATCGCGGCGGAACACGCGCCACACAACAACAGGGTTACCGCTCTGCTGATTGACCAGGCCACTGCGCGCCTGGTTCCAAAGCAGCTCGAACTGCGCGCACGGCCTATCTGCGACCACGAAAAACCGGCACAATTGCCGGCTTTTTTCCCGACAGGAAGTCCCCATGCAGCGCATCGTGATTCTGGGCAACGCCGGCAGCGGCAAATCCACCCTCGCCCGCGCCCTGGGCAAGCGCCTGGGGTTGCCCGTGGTGCATCTGGACACGCTGTTCTGGGCGCCCGGCTGGGTCGAACCGGATGCCGAACAGTTCCGCGCCAGGGTGCGTGAAGCCGTCGCGCCAGAGACCTGGGTATGTGAAGGCAATTACGCCCGGCGCACCTTCGACCTGCGCCTGCCACGTGCCGAGCTGGTCATCTGGCTGGACACGCCACGGCTCAGCTGTTTCTGGCGGGTAATTGTGCGCAGCGTGATGAACCGCCCGCGCCCGGACCTTGCGGCAGGCTGCACCGAAAAACTGGACCGTGCGTTCCTGACGTTTCTGAAGTTCGTGTGGACGTTCGACGCAGGGTATCGACCTGGTATCGAGGCGGTTCGCCTGGCCAAGGGACCGCAGGTGCCGGTTGTGCACCTTCGCGGTAGACAGCAGATCGAGGCGTTTCTCGCTCAACCCGTTTTGCACCCCTGCGCGCATGGTTTGCGCTGACGTTAGCCGGTAGCATGGCACCCTGAAAACCGCACAACGGTACACCCTATGCTCACCGTGCAGGACCTGATCGATATCGAGCTGCTCAAGCTGCAGGCAGTGGCAGGCCTGGCCGGCACCAGCAGGCAAATCACCTGGGCCCATACCGTCGAGCTGCCAGACCCCTGGCGCTGGGTGTCGCCCGGCGACCTGGTGATGACCACGGGGCTCGGCATCCCGCGCACAGCGAAAGCGCAGACCACCTGGCTCGAACACCTGGTGCAAAGCAACGCCAGCGCCCTGGTTGTAGCGCCCAGGCAGGATGCGCCGCCGCTCTCGCGCAACCTGCTGGAGGCCGCTGACCGCCTGATGTTCCCGGTGCTGCAAGCCAGCTTCGAGCTTGAGTTCGTGAAGCTCTCCCACTATGTGATCGAAAGCGTGCTGCAAGCCCAGCGCGAACGCTTCAATGCCAGCGAGCGGCTGTTCCAGACCTACGCCCAAGCCCTGCGCAAGGCACCCGACATGGCCGGGCGGCTGTCACTGCTGGCCAGCGCACTGCAACTGGACCTGGCCATCGAGGATGCCGTCAGCGGCACGTGCATCGTCGACACGGCATTGAGCGCCCCCACTACGCGCGAAGGCGTCGAGCGCATACCGATTGGTGGCCGAACACGCGCCAACCTGGTGATGGCGCGCAGCACAAGGCGCACCCAGGATGACGCTATCCTGGTGCGCTCACTGGTGGGCCTGCTGGGTGTGGAGCTGGAGCGGCTGCTGATTCACCGCGACCAGCAACGTGAAGAAGGCGCGGCACTGCTGCGCAGCCTGCTCGACAACGAAACCGAACTCACCCTCGCCCGGCCCGTGCTGGAACGCCGTGGCCTGGTGGGCCCACTGGTCAGCCTGGCCATCCTGCCCGGTGGCGACGGGCCCTGGCCTGCCGACGCGCTGCACCAGTCACCCGCCTTGCACCGTTCAAGCCCGCTGTTGCTGAGCGAACCGCCGTTGCTGCTGGTGCTCAGCCAGGACCACCCTGAGACCTTCGCGGCGCTGCGTGACAACCTGGGCGCCCGTACGCTGATCGGCATCAGCGGTACCCTCGCTGCGGCCACCGGCTTTCGTGAAAGCGTGAGGCAAGCACGGCTGGCACTGACCCAGGCGCAAGAGACCGGTACACCGCTACTGCGCTATGCAGAGGCAGAACGCGGCTTGATCATGGCGCCCAAATCCCTTGAGGAGGCCCGTGCACTGGTGGGGCGCTACCTGGGACCCTTGATCGAGCATGACCGCAGCCAGGGCGCGGCATTGCTGCCAACCCTGATGCGCTTTCTTGAAAACGATGGCAACTGGAAGGCCGCCGCCTCCGACCTGGGCATACACCGCCAGACGCTGGTGTACCGCCTCAAGCTGGTGGAGCAACTGACCGGGATCAAGCCCACCACTACCGCTGGCATCGCACGCTTCTGGATTGCGCTGCAGGCGGGCAAGAACACCGACCTGCTCACCCCCAACGGTTGAACGCAAACGGCCCCGCTGCGTGGGCGGGGCCGTTGTCGTGCCGCTAGCCGGCGGTGTCAGTTGCTGGTCGGCATCGCAAATTGCGCGCCGTTGGCAATCGACTGCGGCCAGCGCTGCATGATGCTTTTCTGTTTGGTGTAGAAGCGCACGCCCTCTTCGCCATACGCGTGCATGTCGCCAAACAGGCTCTTCTTCCAGCCACCAAAACCGTGCCAGGCCATGGGCACCGGGATCGGCACGTTGATGCCGACCATGCCGACCTGGATGCGACGGCCGAACTCGCGGGCGATATGGCCATCGCGGGTGTAGCAGCTCACGCCGTTACCGTACTCGTGGTCGTTGATCAGTTGCACGGCTTCGCCGAAATCCTTGACGCGGATGCAGGCAAGCACAGGGCCGAAGATCTCTTCCTTGTAGATGCGCATGTCGGGGGTGACGTCATCGAACAGCGTACCGCCCATCCAGAAGCCATCACCACAGCCCTCGCCCGCCGTTTCAGCGTCGAAGTTGCGGCCATCCACCAACAGCGTGGCACCTTCCTTGATGCCCTGTTCGATGTAGCCGGTGATCCGCTGGTGGGCAGCGCGGGTCACGATCGGGCCCATCTCGGCGTCGAGGTTCTTGCCGTCGAGCACCTTGAGCGCGCGGGTGCGTTCGATCAGTTTCGGCATCACCTTTTCGGCGGTTTCATCCCCCACGAAGACCGCCACGCTGATGGCCATGCAGCGCTCGCCGGCCGAGCCATAGGCGGCGCCGATCAGCGCATCGACGACCTGGTCGATGTCGGCGTCGGGCATGACCACCAGGTGGTTCTTGGCCCCGCCGAGCGCCTGCACACGCTTGCCGTGGCGGGCACCCGTCTCGTAGATATGGTTGGCGATGGGCGTGGAGCCGACAAACGAGATCGCCTGCACATCGGGGTGTTCCAGCAGCGCGGTGACGGCCTCCTTGTCGCCCTGCACCACGTTGAACACGCCGTCCGGCAGGCCGGCCTCTTTGAGCAGCCGGGCTATGTACAGGCTCGGGCTGGGGTCGATCGGGCTGGGCTTGAGCACGAAGGTGTTGCCGGTGGCCAGGGCCACCGGGAACATCCACATCGGTACCATCACCGGGAAGTTGAAGGGCGTCACGCCGGCCACCACACCCAGCGGCTGGCGCAGGGTCCAGTTGTCGATGTTGGTGCTGACCTGGTCGGTGAAATCGGTCTTGAGCAATTGCGGTGCGCCGCAGGCGAATTCGACCACCTCGATGCCGCGCATGACTTCGCCCTGGGCGTCGGTGAACACCTTGCCGTGCTCGGCGGTGATCAAGCGGGCCAGGTCGTCGCGGTGTTCGTTGAGCAGCGCCAGGAAGCGGTTGAGCACCCGCGAGCGGCGCAGCGGCGAGAGGTTGCTCCAGGCCGGGAATGCCGCCTGGGCGCTGGCCACGGCAGCCGCCACATCGGCATGGCTGGCCAGTTGCACCTGGCCGCTGACGGCACCGGTAGCCGGGTTGTAGACCGGCAGCTGCTGGCCGCTGGTGGCAGGCGCAGGCGCGCCGCAAATCCAGTTTGCGAGGGTATGGGTCATAAAGAAGTTCTCGAGCATGGGTAACACGGCGGCTTGTCGAAGCCGCCGCCAGGGAAACGGCGCCTGTCAGTAGATGGCGTAGACCTTTCTGACGGTCTCAAACACATCCCAACGCCCGGTCCAGCCGGGCGGGAGGATGATCAGGTCACCACCGGTGACCTCCACCGCTTGTGCGGTGGCGTCATCGGTCAGCACGGCGCGGCCGCTGATGATGTAGGTGAACTCGGTATCGGGCCGATCGACCACCGGCCAGCCACCAGGCTGGCATTCCCACACCCCCAGGTGGCCAGTAGCGCCGGGCGCCAGCGTCTGGAGGGCAATCTGCGGGTCGCCGTGGTCCGCACCGGCGCGTTGGCCGGCAGGGTTCAGCGGCAGCGACGCGATGGCGCCGGCTTTGATAATCGTGAAAGTTGTCACGGCATACTCCTGTTAATGCGCACCGGTCAGTTTCTCGAGCAACATCGCGGTGCGAGAGGGACGGCGGGTGATGCGTTCTTCGATGTCGCTCAGCGCAGCGGCCGCCAGGCCGCTGTTTACACCAAGCCAGCGCAGCGGCTCTGGCTCCCATGACGGGGAGCGGTGATTGACCAGGGGCAGCGCATTGATGTCCTCGTCCTGTTCAAGGATCAGGTTGCGCAGGATGCGGCCCGCCAGGTTGCTGGTGGCCACGCCGTCACCGACATAGTTGCCGGCCCAGGCGATACGGTGCTTGCGGTCGATGCTCACCGTGGGGCACCAGTCGCGCGCAACGCCCAGTGCGCCGCCCCAGCGGTGGGTGATACGCGCGTCGGCCAGGGCCGGGAAGAACTCGACCAGCGCCGCGTGGATCTTGTGATGGATGCTGTCCACCAGGTCGGCCTGTTCGGCTATGCGCGAGCCCCATTGATAGGGCGCGCCACGCCCACCGAACACCAGCCGGCCCTCGGCGGTGACCTGCCCATAGACGCGCAGGTGACGCATGTCATTGAACGCCTGGCGATGGTCCAGGTTGAGTTTGGCGAGCAGCTCGCGCGGTAACGGCTCGGTGGCCAGCACCAGCGAATACAGCGGGATGACAAAGCGCGAATAACCGGGTTGCTGCGAGGTAAACGCCTCGGTGGCGCGCACCGTGAACTGCGCGCTCACCGCGCCGTGTGCAGTACATACGCGCCCAGGTGTGTGTTCGGTGACGGCCGACTGTTCGTAGATCCTGGCCCCCATCCGTTCGACCAACTGGGCCAGCCCCCGCACCAGCTTGCCGGGGTGAATGAGTGCGCAATGCTCGGTGTACAACCCGCCCACTGCGCCCTGTGCCCCTACCCTGGCGCCGGCCTGGGCCGCATCCAGGGCCTGCCACTGGTGAGGCAGGCCGAACTGCGTCGAGGCCGCCACCGTGGCGTGCACGCGCGCCAGTTGCGCGCTGCTACGGGCCAGCGAAACAAAGCCCTGCTTGGCGTAGTCGGCCTCGACCCCCTCCACGCTGAGAACGCGGCCGATTTCGTCGACGGTATGGTTCATCGCCGCCTGCAGGTGCAGGGCCGCATCGTGGGAGTACAACTGCGCCACCCTGGGCAGCGAGATCGGGAAAATTGCCGACGCCCATCCACCATTGCGCCCCGAGGCGCCGAAGCCGACCTGGTGCTGTTCAAGCAACACCACACGCAGTGACGGGTCTTGCTTGAGCAGGTAGTACGCGGTCCACAGGCCCGTGTAACCCGCGCCGATGATCACCACATCGGCCTGCACCGTGGCATGCAGGCGCTCGCGCGGCGGGCCCGGCGCGAACCACAGCGGCCGGTTGGGTAACTGAGTCAATTCAAGTTTTGCTGACATGCTGATGGCTTCCCATTGACGCCCCTGAACAGGGGGTGTGTCTGATACGGCGGGGCGGGTTAGCTGCTGCTCGCCGGCCCGACCTTGACCTCGCGGCTGCGCCCTGCACGGGTCACACGCAGCAGTACGTAGGAGGCCGCGATCACGGCAATCGCGAGCAGGCATTGCACAAGGCTCACCTGCATGGTGGGGTCGAAGGCCATGCTGACCAGTACCGCCAGGATCGACGCCGTTACCAGCAGCGGCAGCCACGGGTGGCCCCACATCGCGAATTTCAGCGTGCCTGCCTGCACCCACTTGCGGCGCAGCTTGATCTGCGACAGGCAGATCACCAGGTAGACGAACAGGAACACCGTGCCGGATGAATTGATCAGGAACTGGAATACCGTGTCGGGCCACACCGCCGCGATCACCACGCAGCCATACCCCACCAGGGTCGAGGCGATCACGCCGCGTACCGGCACGCCCCTGCTGCTCACCGCCGCGATCCAGCGCGGTGCCTCAGCGTTGGACGCCAGCACGTACAGCAGCCGCGACGAGGTGTACAGCCCGGCATTGAGTACCGACAGCACCGCCACCAGGATCACCACGGTAAGCATGTCGCCAGCGCCAGGGATGCCCATGTGCTCCAGCGTGGTCACGAAGGGTGACTTGCCGGGGGTGATGTCGGTCCAGGGCTGGGCGACGACGATAAAGAAGGTCGCCAGCACGAAGAACACCAGGATGCGCACCATCACGGTGTTGACCGCCTTGCGAATGTTGCGCGAAGGGTCTTCGGACTCGGCGGCGGCCAGGGTGGCCACCTCCACACCGGTCATGGAGAAGATCACCACCACCACACCGGTGAACAGCGACGACACGCCATGGGGCAGGAAGCCGCCATGCTCGGTCAGGTTGGCGAAACTTGCGGTGGAGCCTGGCCACAGGTTGAACACATAGGCGCCGGTCACCAGCAGAAACACCACGATGGCAACGACCTTGATGCCGGCGAACCAGTATTCGGCCTCACCGAAGGAGTGCACCGACATCAGGTTGAGCAGGGTCATGCCCACCATCAGCCCCAGGGCGATGACCCACACCGGCAGGTCGGGGAACCAGCCATTGATGATCTGGCCACCGACCACGGCCTCGAAGCCCACCACGATGACCCAGAAGTACCAGTACAGCCAACCGGTCATATAGCCTGCCGGGCGACCGAAGGCCATGCGTGCGTAATCGACGAATGAGCCCTTGGCCGGGTGCGCGGCGGCCATTTCGCCGAGCATGCGCATCACCAGCGCAACGATCAGGCCGGTGATGGCGTAGGTAATGAACGCGCCTGGGCCGGTCGCGGCAATCACGGCACTGGAGCCGACGAACAACCCCGCACCGATGACACCACCCAGGGCCAGCATACTGATGTGTCGCGTCTTGAGTGCACGCTTCAAACGCGGATCGTGCTCCGTCTGAACAGGCATGGCTGTCTCCTCTTGTTTTAGTAATCAACACCGCCTTTTCAAAAGGTTATGCACGTGGGGTGCGGGAGAACATCGTCAAAAAACACGTCGCGGGCGGACGGCCTGTACAAATGTATGAAGGCTGGGTATTAACGTTTGCGCCTGCCGACGCTGCGCGAGCTGTTGTTCGCGCAACCACGCAGCAGCCTGCAGGAAGCGGCCAAGGGCCAGGCTACGGCGCAACGGTGACGTCGGCCTGGCCACTCTGCGCCAGCGCCGTATGAATGAACCCCTCGGCTTTTTTGCGTTGGACAAACCCGCGCACGTACTGCGCCCCTGCGTCACGCCCGCGCGGCACGGCCATCGCCTGGCGAATGGCGGTGAAGGCATCGTCCAGCACCCGGTAGCCGGGGTGCATCGGCCACCTGCTGCAACGGTTGGCGTACGCCTGCCGCCGCATCGAGGTGACGCTGCAAAAACAGGTCGATGGCCGCTGCCGAGGTCTCGGCGCGCTCCAGCTGAGCATGGCGCAAGCTCCGGGACAGGAACAGGTCATAGGCGGCGCCATTGCCAACCGCCAGTTTCAAGCCGGGCTGGTCGAGATCGGCAACCACCCGATACGGGGCGTCACGCGCCACCAGGTAAGTGCCCTCGATGATCACATAGGGTTCACTGAAGGCGATCTGTGCTTCGCGCACCGGCTCGATGGCCAGGAACGCGATGTTCCAGACGCCCTCCTGCAGCGCCGCAAAGACCTTGCCGGCCGCATCAAAGCTGCGCATCTGCAACGGCACGCCCAACTCCTGGGCCAGGGCGCTGGCCAGGGCAACCGATACGCCCTGCAAGCGGCCATCGGGCGCCTGCTGCGCAAGCACCGGGTTGCCCAGGTTGATTGCGGCATGCAACACGCCGCCTGGCGCGAGGTCGGCGAGCACCGCCGGCAATATATCTGTCATCACTCGCTCCACTTCAGGTTTGGGCCTGCCCGATCGGCAGGCTAAAGGAAACGCTCAACCGCCTTGATCAGAGGCGGGGCACCACACCCACCGGTCACATCGCCACGAAGCTGGGCCAGCCGACGCTTTTGCGATCGACAAAGCGCGAGCGTACCACCTCGAAGGTCAGGTACGTGCGCGGATGTCCTGCGGCGTGGGGGCTCGCCCCGGCTCAGGCGGTACATCGCGCGCGAGCACGAAGGCGACTTCGCATTCAAGGGTCACGGGGGTTGGCGCCGGCAGGTGTATGTGTACCCCGCTGCCATGGCAGCGGGCGGCATCCAGTTGCCCAACCAGCGCTCGCGCCAGCTTACCGGCGCGCAAGGCGGCCGGGCTGCCGACGCCAAGCTTCCAGCCGGCACGGCGGCCACCGGCTGCTGCGAACAACTGGTCCTGGGCGTCGTAGCCCTGGCTCAGCGTCTCGGGCTTGAGGTGCGCAGGCAACGCCGGCAGACGCTCGTCGCTGCGCCAGTGCTGCAGCAGCAAGGCGGCCGTGGCTTGCGCGGTAAAACGTGAAGGGCTCATCTGAACCTCAGTTTGCAGGGTAGCTGGGGGCGGTGCCATCGGCGCCAGGGGTGCGGCGAAACTGCACCCCCAGCAGCGCTTCGAATACCTTGATCATGGCGCCTTTGTCCTGGCAGCCATGGCCTTGCAGCAACGCCGTCTGGTAGGTGGCGGTGGCAGCGGCCAGCACGGGCAGCGGCACACCCAGCTCGGCGCTCAGGTGCGCCGCGTGGCGCATGTCCTTGTAGGCATCGCGCAAGGGGTAGCTGCTGTCGAAGGTGCCGGCCAGTATCTGCGGCAAAAAGTACGTCGAAGCGTGGCTGCACCCGGTACCACTGTTGACCACCGTGGCGATGGCCTGCGCATCCAGGCCGAGCTTGCACGCCAGGGGCATGACTTCGGCGAGCGCCGCGGTATTGATGTTGTAGAGCATCTGATTGATCAGCTTGGCCAACTGCCCGCTGCCGACAGGGCCCATGTGAACGATGTTCGACGCCATCGCCTGCAGGTAGGGCCGCATGTCGTCGAGTACCTGCTGCGCCCCGCCGCACATGACCGTCAGCGTACCCTCGGCAGCGCGCTGCACCATGCCGGAGACAGGCGCATCCATGAAGCGCAGGCCCAGCGCGGCCAGCCGCCGCGCGATCGCCAGCGTCTGGGTGTACCCCAGCGTGCTGGTGTCGACCACCGTGCTGCCGGGGCGCATCCACTGGGCCAGGCCTTGCGCCGAAAACAGCACCTGCTCGACCACCTGGTCATCGGGCAGGCACAGGAACACCGTATCGCACGCGGCCAGTACCTCGCGCGCGTCGGTGGGGCGAGCCCCCAGGCGTTCGAGCGCGGCATAGGCACGACCGCTGGCAGAACTCACCCGCAACCCCGGGCACTTGGCGAGCAAGCGGGTGGCCATGGGCAAACCTATCCGGCCCAGGCCAATAAAGGCGATTGTCATGTGGCGTTCCCTGGCAAGTGTGTGCAGCACAGCCTAGGGGCGCCGAGTGATCATTAAAAATACTTTGTTATGATGCACCGCATCACAAACTGTTATGGATTGTTCAGGCAATGAACCTCAAAGCGCTGCGCTGTTGCGTCGAAATCATTCGCCAAGGCAGCTTTACCAAGGCGGCGCACAGCCTGCATATCGCCCAGCCGGCGTTGAGCATGGCGGTCACGCGCCTGGAGGAAGAGCTGGGCGTGATGCTGTTCAACCGCATCGGCCGGCGCGTGACCGCAACCGCTGAAGGTGAGCGCTACCTGGCCCGCGTGGAGTCGGCGCTGCGCGAGCTGGACACGGCCCGCCAGGAACTGCGCGACATGGTTGAGCTGCAGTGTGGCGAAGTCAGGCTGGGCATCCCGCCGATGTTCGGCCTGTATTACCTGCCAAGCCTGTTGAGCGCGTTCCGCCAGGCGTACCCCGGCGTTGTCATGAGCGTGGTCGAGGGCAGTGCCGACGACATCAGCCAGCGCCTGGAGCGGCGCGAGATCGACCTGGCACTGCTGGAGTCGCGCCGTGTCATCCCCAGCTGGGATTCAGTGCTGCTGGGGCAGGACGAAATGGTGCTGTGCATGCACCCGGATCACCCCCTGGCCACCCGCCCTCACCTTGAGGCTGACGACCTGCACGACGTCGACATGGCGGTTTTTGACCAGACCTTTCTGCAGCGCCACCTGCTGGACGCTTTCGTCGCGGCACGCGGCATCACCTACCGAACGGCCCTGCAGAGCAATTTCGTCTCGCTGGTGATCCAGGCTGCACGGGACAAGGTCGGTATCGCCACCTTGCTGCGCTCGGTGCAGCAGTGCACGCCGGGCCTGGTGGCGGTGCCGTTCCAGCCCGCGCAGCCGATGAGCTTTCGACTGTGCTGGCGGCAAGCCGAATACCTGCCGTTGGCAACCAGGCGCTTTATCGATTTCGTGCAGGCAAGGGCGGTCCTTACAACAACGGCGACAGCACCCCGCAATACAGCTGGGTGTTGCACACAATCATCTGGGGCAGCATGAACCCCGCCCCTGCCCCCAGCAGGCCCGTGCCCGCCACCCGCCACGCCCCGGCAGTGCGCGCGCGACGCTTCAGCAGCCAGGCTGCCACGACGATGCCCACGAGCATGCCGGGCGCGGAAAAGATGTACCCCAGCCAGAGGAACACCGCCTGCCCACCATGGCCCGACGTGGCTATCAGGTAACCCAGCAACGCCGCAAGCGACGCAACGGTGCACCCCGTCACAAACAGGCCTGGCATACGCAGCAGCATGCCCAGCAGCAGCACCGCGACGGGCAAGGCTGCCAGGTACCAGAAGCTGGCTTGCCCAGCGGCATAAATCAGCATCGGGGTGATCAGCAATGCTGAGCACCTCAGATCACCTGCACGGCCAATCGGCATTGCTTGTCCTCGTGTTTGGCGCTGAACCTGCAGCCTTCCTGATCAAACATCCCCGCGCGTTCGCGCCCTGGGTTCTTCCCGATATACCTCTCTAGCCCTTGAGCGCAGGCTCGCTTTATTCACCTGTACCCAGCAGCCCTTCAACTCGTTATCCTGCGCATCGTTGCGCCCTGCAGTCTTTGCGGTTGAGACACCCTTGATCCGAGAACGCTGGCTGGCAGGTAGAAGCGTCGAGCTATTGTGATGCCATGCCCCAGCGCTACGCATACCGGTCGGATTTCCCTGAAGAGATCGGCAGCCCATACAAGTATCGGCATGAGTTGAACGATGAAAAACACCTACTCCTTCAAGCTGCTTGCGAACAAGCAACACTGTTGCAAACCCGACAAGAACGCGCTGTTTTTTGCAATGCTCGAACTCACTGAGGCGGGCGCAACAGCCCACCCCATCGCAACCCTCGACGCACTGGAAAAAGCACTCCCTGACGGCCATTACCATGTCGCCCACAACGTTGTTTCGCGCAAAGGGAAAACGGTTTACCTTGACGGCGAAATGGTCATCACGCGCAAAGATGACCTGATCATGTTTTTGAAGCAATCAGCTGCAATCAATGACCTCAGGGACCTTTTGATCGCTCCGACATTCTCTGGTGCGCCAGCATTTGTCGTGTCCCTCTACGATGAATCATTCCATCTCTACCGCTAGCCAGACGTAGCCTGCGTGGCGCACCTGCACCTCGCAAAATGGCCTGACCTGCGCAGCGACCACACGCACCACCGCTTTCCTGCAACCTGGCCAGCCTTTATCCTGTGCCGCTTCACATGCTGGCTCAGGATGCTCCAATGTACATAGACGTACCCCGCCGCCTGGTGTTCCTCGACAAAAAAGACACCGCTCGCCCCCCCTGCCTGGTCCAGTACCACCCGGACACAGGTGTTCTGAGCCGCCCGCCCTGCGCCCAGCCTGATGACAGGGTCTGGGACATCGCACACGACGGCCGCCGCATGGCCCTGAGCGGGGTAGATTGGCTGGTGGTGCGTGGCGCCAGTCGCTCGCGGCTGAGTATCCTGCAGGACGACAACCCGCTGCATGCAACCGATAAGTACCTGTCGTTCTGGTCGCGCTTCGATCGCAGCGGGCGCTATGTGCTGGTCAGCGTGTTCAACGGAAAAAAACGCCCCGTCATCATCGACCTGCACACCGGCGAGCACAGCGAGCCGATCGCCCGTGACCTGGATGCGCGGTACGGCGATATCGACCCCCTGGATGGCACGCTGTGGGTGCCCGACGAGCGTGCCCGCAACCGAGTACTGACGGTGGATTGCGCCAGCGGGCAGATCAGCAAGGTAACGGTGCCCATCGACGCCAACGTACAAAGCCTGCGGTTTTCGCGTGACGGCCAGCATGTGTTTGTCACAGGCAAGAACAATCGGCTGGTCTGCTGCGATCGCGATGGCACAATCGTGTGGTCCAAGGACATGAGCGAGCAGGGTCACGTGGGGGCAGGCACGATCCTGTTCAATGAATCGGGCAGCCACTTGTGCCGACCGCTCTCGCAGACGCCGCGCTGCAACTGGGGTGAGGACATGATCATCGCGGCGGACACCGGGCGAACCGAGAACATGATCCTGCGCCACCAAGGCCCGCCTGGGCGCCTGGCTGCCGACTGGTTTGGCGATCACCTGTTGACCCATAGCGCCGAGATCGTGGATTTTTTCACCGGCGCAGTGGTGGACCGCTTGGACCTGCACAGTGTAATGGCTGCCCAAGCGCACAATACCGTCAGCCCCAGTACCTGACAGAACGCCGGCGAGCGTCCACCATGCATCTAAAACTTTCACGCCTGAACCACAGCATCAAGGCAACCCACTTTCGCGCTTATGACACTGAGCTGGATGACATAAGGTCCATTCTGATGGATGCCTGCCGCCTGCTGGAGCACCACGTTATCTTTGTTGTTTCAGGCTTCGGCCAAGATCGCTGGCCTGTGGATACCGGGACTGATCTGCCGGTATTTCTCGAGCAGCTACCCCACGTACTGAAGGCCGTGAAAAACAGCGAAGCTATTGATATCGACTTTTATGAACAAGGTGTCGAGCGCCTGATCAGGCTGACCCCCTGCGACACGGGCGATCACTATTTCCTGCACTGTACAGGCAGACTGGACTGGGTCCCAAACCCGAGCTGCAGTTCAATGGATCGCGACAGGCTGCTTGAGATGCTGTGCGCACTGTCGGATGACTTCATGGTACTGATTACCGCCCTGTCCCCCTGCATCGCCGCCCACCCCTGGGTGGCACGCTGGAAAGAGGTCTCGTCTACCCCACGACCTTGAAACACCCAAAGTTCAGGCGTTGCCGGCACGCCGCGCTACCGACCTTCGGAGTAACGGTCCGGCCAGTACGGCCACACATTCTCGTCCTGATGCACATGCCGCAGAGACAGACGCTGCCCCAACTGGAAGTGGCCATCCGGGTACTGGCCAGACAAGATGACCGTGCGCGTCTGGTTGTTCAGCGCATCACAGTAGTCACGAACGGCCTTGGTGTTTTTCAGCGCCTTGCTGTCAGACACCAGAAAGCCGAACGCCATCATCGGCTGCCGTCATTTTTCAGTTGGGTAAAGACATTGGTCGGGGTCTGATACTCAGCAACGGAAACGATCTTGCCACTGAGTTGGCACGGTAATTCTTGGGCAAGCAGCGGTTGAGAAAAAAAAAGCAAAAAGAACAGCGATCGCTTCATGGTCATTTCCTGGGGCAAGTGTCCGGCCTTCGATACAGCGCCAGGCAAGCCGTTTACATGGAGGCTGTGCGCCGCAGCAGCGGCATTTGCTTGCCGGGGACGTGGCCATGGTAATCGCCTGGCGCACGGTTCTGAAAGGCGCTTGCTCATGTGATAGATTGATCAAGCCCCCCGCCTGACGAGCCGAGTATTCGTGGCATGGATGAACTGCGCAGAATTGACCTCAACATGCTGGTGACGCTTCATGCACTGCTGGCCGAAAAACACGTCACGCGGGCCGCCGTTCGGCTGCACAAGAGCCAGCCAGCCGTCAGCCATGCACTGGCATTGCTCAGGGCCCATTTCGATGACCCTCTGCTCATACGACGCAACGGATCCATGGTGCTGACGGCCAGGGCACACGCGCTGGCGCAGCCACTGCAGGATGCCTTGGGCAACCTGAACGCGTTGCTGGGCGCTGCGTCATTTGAACCTGCAACGGCAAAGCGCCGCTTCAGATTGTCGCTGTCGGACTACGCGGCGCGGATTCTTCTGCCTGCACTCATGCAGAAAATTCGTGTTGAAGCGCCCGGGATTGACCTGGCCATCAGCCAGGCAAGTCGAGAAATGATGATCTCCCAGCTTCTGGATGGTGAGCTCGACCTTGCACTGGGCATCTTTCCCGAGGTTGCGCCTGCGATTGCGCTGCAAGACCTTTTTTCAGAGGGGTTCGTCAGCCTCGCGAGCAAAAAAGTACTGCCGGCGCAGGGCGGCCTGTCACTCAGCGACTGGCTGTCTCGCCCGCATGTAATGCTCGCCATGCGCCCGGACGCCAACGACGAGATCGAAAAGGCGCTGGCCGCCCGCGGCTTGAAACGTCACATTGCCCTGGCGCTGCCGCACTGGAGCGCGGCGGTCGACGTGCTGGCCGGCACCGACCTGATCCTGACGGTCGCCAGCCGTGCGGTCGGCCCCATGCGCAATCACACAGACCTGCGCCAGTTCGAACCGCCCTTTGAGCTACCCCGATTCGCCTATCAGCAGGCCTGGCACATCAGAAAGGAAGGCGACGCGGCACATCGCTGGCTGCGCGAAGCCGTGTTCAGTTGCGCCCAGCCAAACTGAGCTGATGCCCGCGCCGCCAACGGGCGCTCCATCACGACCCGTTCGATATCCTCGCAGGCGTCATGTACCCGTCGACCTGATGGGATTCATCGGGCTTGCGCAGGGCCTTTCAACTCGACTTGATTATCGTCGGGGTCATTGAGATAGATCGACAGGCCGCTACCCTCTGCGCCATAGCGCATCACCGCCTCTTCAGCTGACACACCCGCCGCCGCCAGGTGGGCCAGAATGGCCTGTTCATCAAACGGCTCTACACGCAGGCAGAAGTGATCGACATTGTGCCGGTGCTTGCCGGCCGGCGCCCCGCCCTGGCGACCGATAGGCCCGTTGACATCCACCAGGTCAATCATCGATGTGCCCGCGCCCAGGTGAACCATACCAAGGTCGTCGCGGCGCTTTTTGACCTCACATCCCAGTACGCCGGTGTAGAACGCCAGGCTGCGCTCGATGTCCTGCACCCGCAAAACAACATGGTCTAGCCGCTGGATTGAAAAACTGCGCATGACGATCACTCCTCTCGTTCGGTTGGCGGGCCTGGCCGACCCTGGAAAACAGCTGAGGCACGTCTTTCGAAACGTCGACCCAAGGGTTGCTGTCAGCAGCTCGGCGTGCGGCACGCTGGGCTCATCGACGCGGATGGTGAATGAGCGCTGGCAACGCGTTGTCCGACGTATTCATGAACACGCCCCTAACCTGTATCAAGCGGGTGACGGGGGTTACTGGCCGACCCGGGCAGTGCCGGGCTCAGCCGTTGACGTCGCAACGCCCTGCACCAGCAACACACCGCCGAAAATGAGCACTACCCCTGCCAGCCGCGCGAAGGTGATCGGCTTGCCGGCAAGCCCCATCAAGCCAAAGTGGTCAACCAGCAGCGACGCCACAATCTGGCCAGCGACGACCAGCAGCAGAAAGCCGCTTGCCCCGAGCTGGGGCGTAATGGCTGCGGCGCTGACCACATACAACGCCCCCACTACGCCACCGATCCATAACCACCAGGAGCCTTGCAACGCCCTGCTGATATCCGGTGCAGCAACACGCAGGGCCAACAGCGCAATCACCACCACCACGGCACTCACCATCAGCGAGGTCAGCGCACCCCACAGCGGGTGCCCCAGCGCCTTGCCGAGGGCGGCATTGCTGGCGGCCTGGAAAGGCAGCAATGCCCCTGCCAGCAAGGCGGTCGCCGACGGGATAAGTACAAGTGCGGCTGCTTTGCGGAACATGGGATTCTCCTTTTGAGCGGGCGGGTTTCGATGGGTAAATACTTATCGATCCACGCCGGCGATGGAAATCACATATTTGCACTCACGTTATTCATCTGATGGATGATTGAGCGCGAGAGCGTGGTCCACGCTTCAGCCCTATGACTGCACAGGCAATGACGCCGTCATGCGCGCATGGCAGACCTCAAGTATTTCATCGGCAAGCGCTGCGTCATCCGGGCATGCCCGCGACAGCACGATCGCACCGACAGCCTGCGCAAGCAGTTCGATCATCCTCTGCCTCGCCTGCCCTGGCGGTGCATCAGGCCCCAGTGGGTACTTTTCCCCCAGGGTTTGCAGCGTGTGCTCTATGCCTTGTGCAAACGCCTCCTTCAGGTCGTCGGACTGGCGCGCGGCGTCGCCGCACAAGGCCGCCATCGTGCAACCCGTGCCCCGCCCGTCCCGATGATCCCTCGACACGTACATATCGACGAAGCCCTGCACATCGATCGCTTCAGCACGGGCCAGCGAGCGGGCAAGGCTGTTGGCAGAGGCCTCGGCCATCAGGTCGGCCTTGGAACCGAAATGCTTGTAGAACCCACCATGGGTAAACCCGGCGGCCGCCATCAGATCGGCCACGCCCACGCCGTCATAACCGCGTTCGCGAAATACCGCTGAAGCCGTTTCGACGATGTGCGCCCGATTGGCCTGGGCCTGAGCCTTGGTCACTCTCACCTGCAACACCTCATGTGCGCTCAAAACAATGCGCCAATGATACATAGATGTTGAGCGTAATCAAATTTGTTGACAGTTTAGATTTCGATCATCATCCTAATCACAAGTAACACAACGACTCCTCAACAAACACGGAACCTCGACCCATGAGCGATCTGTTTACCCCCTACACGCTTGGCTCCCTGACGCTGTCCAACCGGCTGGTACTGGCGCCGCTGACACGCAACCGCGCAGCGCCAGGCGGCGTGCCCAGTGAGTTGGCGCCGGTGTATTACAGCCAGCGCGCCAGCGCAGGCCTGCTGATCAGCGAAGCCTCGCAAATTTCGCAGCAGGGCCAGGGCTACCAGGACACACCGGGCATCTACACCCAGGCGCAGGTCGAGGGATGGCGCAAGGTGACCGATGCCGTCCATGCAAAGGGCGGGAAAATATTCCTGCAACTGTGGCATGTGGGGCGCGTGTCTCATGTGCTCCTGCAAATGGACGGCGCCGCCCCGGTAGGCCCGTCTGCGCTGCGCGCGGCAACCAAAGTGTTCGTCAACAACAGCTTTGAGGACGCCTCCGAGCCGCGAGCGCTTGAGCTGGGCGAGTTGCCTGGCATCGTCAGCGATTTCCGCCAGGCGGCGGCAAATGCCATTGCCGCAGGCTTCGATGGCGTGGAAGTGCATGCGGCGAACGGCTATCTGCTGGATCAGTTCATCCAGGACGGCGCCAACGCGCGTACCGATGCCTACGGCGGCTCGATCGAAAACCGCGCGCGCCTGCTGCTGGAAGTGACGGCAGCGGTGATCAGCGAGATCGGCGCAGATCGCACCGGTGTGCGTATTTCGCCGGTGTCACCGGCCAACGGTGTGTCGAGCAGTGATGCGCAGACGCAGTTCGATTACATCGTCGATCAGCTCAATGCGCTGGGCATCGTCTACCTGCACGTCGTCGAGGGCGCAACCGGCGGGCCACGCGACGTGGCGCCGTTCGACTTCGACGGCTTGCGCCGGCGTTTCCACAACACCTACATCGCCAACAACGGCTATGACCGTGACCTGGCCACCTCGCGACTCGCAGCAGGCAAGGCCGACCTCATCGCCTTCGGCAAGCCTTTTATCGGCAACCCCGACCTGGTGGAGCGGTTCAGGACCGGCGCGCCCTTGTCGCCGTTCAACCCGGCCACGCTCTACGGCGGCGGGGCGGCGGGTTACATCGACTACCCGACGATGGCAGAGGCCAACGCTGCGGCCAACTAGGTGCAGTGTGATCGAGCCGTGCGTTTTCACAAACACCCCCCCATCAGTGCACCTGATCAAGAGATAACACCATGACCACTCGCCCTACCGTTCTCATCACTGGCGCTTCCACCGGCATCGGCGCCGCGTACGCCGAGCGTTTCGCCCAACGCGGGCATGCCCTGGTGCTGGTCGCCCGGGACCAGGCGCGCCTGCAAACCCTCGCCACCCGGCTGCACAGCGCACATGGCGTTGCCGTTGACGTACTGCAGGCAGACCTGACCCAACTGAGCGACCTGGCCGCGGTAGAGACGCGCCTGCGCGATGACGCCAGCATTGGCATCCTCATCAACAACGCCGGCGCCGCGCAGTCCGGCAGTTTCATCGAGCAGAGCACCGACAGCGTGGCGCAGCTGGTCGCCCTGAACACCACCGCCCTGGTACGCCTGGCCAGTGCCATCGCGCCCCGCCTGGCCAAGGCGGGCAACGGTGCGATCGTCAACATCGGCTCGGTGGTTGGCCTGGCGCCAGAGTTCGGCATGTCCGTGTACGGGGCGACCAAGGCCTTTGTGCTGTTCCTTTCCCAAGGCCTCAGCCTGGAACTTTCGCCCCAGGGTGTGTATGTGCAAGCCGTGCTGCCTGCCGCCACCCGTACCGAGATCTGGGACCGCGCCGGTATCGACATCAACACCTTGAACGAAATCATGGAGGTGGCTGATCTGGTCGATGCCGCACTGGTGGGCTTCGACCGTCGCGAGCCGGTCACCATCCCGCCGCTGCAGGCAGGTGAGCGTTGGGATGAGCTGCAGGCAGCGCGTCAGGGCCTGTTGTCGCAGATCAAACAGTCCGCTGTTGCGCCACGCTACCTCGCTCAAGCCTGACCCTGCAGGGCGCCTGGCTCGACACTCAAGTGTTGTCGGGCCAGCGCCCCGATTCTCATTCCAACTGACGAGGCTGCAGCCGCATGAAGGCATTTTTCATCGACCGCTACGGCAAGCACAACGGCGCCATTGGCGAACTGCCCGAGCCTGCCGTAGGCGTGCACGACGTGCTGATTCAGGTACATGCCGCAAGCGTGAACCCGCTGGACGCGAAGATCAGAACCGGCGAATTCAAACGGGTGCTGCCCTATACATTGCCCTTGGTGCTGGGCAATGACCTGGCCGGGGTGGTGGTTGGCATCGGCTCGGCGGTCACGCGCTTCAAGCCGGGCGACGCAGTCTATGCACGCCCTCCCGAAGCACGCATCGGGACGTTTGCACAACGCATTGCCGTGAACGAAAACGCGCTCGCGCTGAAACCTGCCAACCTCAGCATGGCCGAAGCCGCCAGCCTGCCCTTGGCTGCGTTGACCGCCTGGCAGGCGCTGGTTGAAATCGCCCGGGTAAAGCAAGGCCAGAAGGTACTGATTCACGCCGGTTCAGGCGGTGTCGGCACACTTGCCATCCAACTCGCCAAACACCTCGGTGCGGTCGTTGCGACCACCACCAGCACGGCAAACATCGAGTGGGTCAAGGCGCTCGGCGCAGATGTGGTCATCGACTACACACAGCAAGATTTTGCAGACGTGCTGCACGGCTACGACGTGGTGCTGAACAGCCTCGGCGCCAACGTACTGGAAAAATCGCTCAAGGTGCTCAAGCCTGGCGGGCAGCTGATTTCGATTTCGGGGCCACCCACACTGCAGTTCGCGCAAGCGCGCGGCCTGTCCTGGCCGCTGAAGCAGGTCATGCGCCTGTTGAGCCGCCGTATTCGTAGCAAGGCGCGCAAGCAGGGCGTGCACTACGACTTTCTGTTCATGCGTGCCGAGGGCACCCAGCTCAGGAAAATCACGCGCCTCGTCGAGGCGGGCGTGATCAGGCCGGTGGTGGACCGAGCCTTCCCTTTTGAATCGACGGCAGAGGCATTGACGTATGTCGAGCAAGGCAGAGCGAAGGGCAAAGTCACCCTCATCATCCAGTAAGTGCGCTGCCCCGCTGTCGGCCGACATCCCCCATGCCGACGATCAGCCGGCGCAGACTGAACCCGAAACACAGCAGCCGCAGACACACGGGCAACGGCAGCTGGACGCTGCGCTTGCGAAACAGCCGGTCATTTTTGCGCGTGGCTTGATGCTGGAGCAATAGCGAGCAATCGGGCACGCCCCGAGTGCTGAACCCGGAGCGTGTCGAAGGTTACAGGTCGTAGCGCAGTGCCACGCCGAAGGTGCGTGGGGCGCCGGCGTCGATGATGTCGTCGTCGCGGTTGTTGGTCAGGTACTGCTTGTCGAAGGCGTTTTTCACGAACCCGGAAACGGCAATGCTGCGGGTGAGCTTGTACTCGGCATTGACGTTGGCCAGCCAGTAATTGTCGCTGCGCCGCTCGCCGCTCACCTGGCCGGCGGCATCGAACAGATACTCGGACGGCGTGGTGCTCTGGTAGACCAGGTCGGTGTTGAGGGTCAGGCGCTCATCCCAGCGGTAGGTGGCGCCTACCGACAGTTTGTAGCGTGGCGCATAGAGGAAGTCCTGGCCGCTCATGTCGCGGCCATCACCGGTGATGAAGTCCTTGTACTTGCCCACTGTGATCGCACCACCCGCATTCAGGGTCAGCTGCTCGCCCAGGTCTTTCTCGACGAACACTTCCAGGCCTTTGATATCGCTGCTGCCGGCATTGAACACGTGGGCAAAGTCGGTCGTGCGGTCCAGCACACTGACCTGCTGGTCTTTCCAGTCGGTGTAGTACAGGTTGGCGCGGGTGCGCAGGGTCTGGTCGAAGAACGAACCACGGTACGACACCTCGTAGTTGGTGGTGTACTCGGGGTCATAGGCTTCATGCCCGCCACCGGCGCGCATGTTCACGCCCCCGCCGCGGTAGCCCTTTTGCACCATGAAGCCCAGGTACTGCCCTTCGGCCAGCTGATAATCGATGCCGAGCTTGGGCAGCACCGCGTCGAACGACTTACTGATATCGGCAGGGCTGGAGAAATCGTCGATGTCGATATCGGTGTCATTGGTCTCGTGGTCGTAGCGCAGGCCGGTGATCAGCGTCCATTGCGGGGCAAAGGTCCAGTTGACCTCGCCGAACAGCGCCTTGTTCTCGATGCGGGTATCGCCCTTGGCGGTGCCGGCCAGCACGTTGTCGAACAACAGCCGGTCATGAAATTCATTGGTGTTGTGGCCGTAGTACACGCCCATGAAGCTCTTCACGGTGTCGGAGGTGTAGTTCAGGCGCAACTCCTGACTGAACAGGTTGCCTTCCTGCGTACGCAGCACCACCCGGTTGCGGTCGGCCGACTGGTCGAAGTCCAGGCGGGCGTCGTAGTCGGAGCCGGTGTTGGCCGTGAGGCTGGTGATCGACCAGGCGTCGTCGAGGCGGTAATCGACCTTGGCGCTGACGGTGTCCTGGTCGAGCTCGTCGAACGCCCGGGTGTTGGAGGTCATCTTGTAGTAACGCGGCCGACCGTTGTCGCGCATGATCGTGTTGTCGCCCTTGCGGCTTTCGCCGTGGGCATAGGTCAGCAGCACATCGAGGTCTTCGTTGGGCACACCAGCAGCTTGGCGCGGGCATTGCTGGTGCGGCCGGGGTTGGCGTCGTCATGCCGGAAGGTGTTGTCGATGTAGCCGTCGCCTTCCTGATAGTCCACGGCGATACGGCCGGCGACCTTGTTGTCGATGATCGCCCCGCCGCCGGCGACGGCTGCGCCGCGCTCGCCGTAGCTGCCGGCGTTGGTCTGGGCAGAGAACGTGGGGTCGAAGGTCGGGTTGCGGGTCTGGATCACCACCGCGCCGGCCAGCGAGTTGCGGCCCTGGGTGGTGGACTGCGGCCCCATGAACACTTCGACCTGCTCGGCATCCCACAGCGGCATGGGGCTCAGGGTCAGGGCGCGGTTGGGTTGCACGGCGCCGTCGACAAACACCGACACGGCACCGTTGAGGGTGGCTGGGCCCTGGTCGTCGAAACCGGACACCGGTACGCCGCGGATCCCCCAGTTTTCGTTACCTGCCTGGCTGTAGACCCCTGGCGTACGGGCGAACACATCGACCAGGTTGCTGTCAGCTTTTTCGCGCAATTGCTGTTCGGTCATGACCACCACGCTGGACTGGGTCTGCTCCAGCGTGCGGTTGATCTTCTCGCCGGTCACCGTGATGGGCGAAAGCTCCATCGTTGCCGCTTGCTCGGCTGCCGCCACACCATTGGCCAGGCAGAAGGCCGACCCTACCGCCAGCGCAATCGCACTTTTCCTGAAGTCCACGCCCCGCTCCCCTACGACTGTTTATTGGTTTTTTTGTAATGCCTGGAACACTGCGCATCGCGCAGTTGCGGGAGTCTAATCGAAGCGCGATGCGTTTGTTAACAATTATCATTTGTGACTAGTATGTCGGTTGTAGTCTTCGCCTTTCTGCTCGCCACCGATGTACTCGGACTGGGTGTAGGCGTACCCCCGATACGTTCCAGTTCGGCGGTACCTCACCGGTCAGCTCCAGCTCGATACCTTTGTTGCGCACTGGGTCGGACGCCCGCTAGCAAGCCCAGGTCTGCGCACAGGTCACTCGCTCGGCGCGGCCGGTCTAGTCCGCCTGGAACAGCGCGATAGCGGTTTGCAGGCGCTTATCGAGAACTCTCCCGTCAAGCCGATCTCGTAGTTGCTGCCAGTCATCGGCAATGGCGCTTGATCGCTGATCAACTGCGTGAGAAGTACCCCGAGATCGTTACACCACTTCCTGGGGCACGATCGATTGCAAAGGCAGACTGTTTGATGGAAAGGCCCTGAAGTCAGTGTACTGAAACTCAAACGACAGCAATTGGAGGGTGATCTGGCGCACGAACTTCCCAATTTCTATTTTGATATAAATTACGAATGGCTTGCGTGCGAGAGTTCGTCTGAGGAGTGGGGAGTATTGGCAATGGATCGAGTCTTGGTAAATATACCTCTCGCCAGGTTCCTCAACCGAGAGCTCATGACTATCGGAGAGATCTGGAGATTAAACAAGCTGGACGACTTCAATGGGAAACTATCCAGAGCCTTCCTGCGTAGTTACTATCCATAACTGAAAGTATGCATCCAGCTCTGCAAATCAATCAAACCTTGTTCATTCAGCCTCAACTGCAAGAGCTTGAGTATCTGATCGTACGTTATCTGATTTCGTATAGAGCCTGAGGGCAGCTTACGAGCCGCATTTTGGCTATCGCAACGCCTTCGGCTGTTGCCACGGCGATCACCCTCCCCTGTTTTCCGTGCGCGAAAACATCAAATTCGAAGACGCGCTGCTCTACCTGTCGGTCATGATCCAGTGTGCCAAAGAGTTCCGTCCCATCCGCTACTGTCAGGCGTAAGGTCCGGAACAGCCCGCGCGCGGCGGGGGGATCTTCCTGGGTTCGCCCTACAGCATGGGCACCTCCATACCCATAGCCCCTGCCCCCCTGCTGTGGGTGACGATGAGATCCGGGTGCAGGATATACGCGGCCTGCCGTGATCGAGACTATGTGCAGCTTGGGCGTGTTACCTTGACCGCCATAACCGCGGAACCCTTTTGAAATGATCAGACCCAATCCGTGATGGCTTAACTGTCCCGACCCAGTCATTTTAGAAAATATTACCCTTCACCCTAATCAAGACATTTCGCAATTGCTTAAATCATTTAACTCAATACCCGAATAAAAAATTCCTTCGCGATAGGAAACCTCCTACCACTACAACAATCAACACCCTCCAGCCGAAAAGACCATTAACACTCCGAACATAAGTACGTCACTGGATAGTGACAAAATACCCTCAACCCAAGTCCCGTCTCTCCTTGACAGGCCAGCGCGCCAAATGGAAATATATCCACCATCACGTCGCCATCCGAAACTTTCAAATAACAAACACCTCTATAAAAACATAGAACCGTGCCTCCTCGCCCGAAAACTATAAACCTGATGAAACCACACAGCTCCCTGCGTTTTTTGCTCACTGTGAATATCGATCGTGGCACCAAGACCATCAACACATAGACACCTGAATGTCAGACACGCTACAGCGAGATGGTCCTTTGCCTATCCGAGATAGCCAAGCCCTTGGGCACCGACCTGAATGAATCAGAGCGCCCTCAACGAATCCGGGGGCAAACAGATTCACGTTTCCTCTGCAACACCACTGTATGTAGGTGCACATAACCAATCGAAAGTAACTGCCAACGTTATGTCTGAATCGCTCGGCGCCTGCCTCCATCCTGCCAAGCGCAGCTATACGCCGAAGGCCCCCGACAGCTGTTCGCCTCAGCCTCCAGCAGCGCCGACAGCCAGTTGTCATTCGAGGCCTACGGCGTTCGGGTGAGCGGTAGCTGGCGCTTCAGCTCGGGCATAGAGGACGCCACCGGGTTGATGCTCAATGCCTCCTGCCCGAACCACCCGGATGCTGCGCAGAGCCCGCGTTTCCTGCTGCTGGTCGCTGCGCACAAGGTCCAGAAGCTGGACAGCAGGGATAGCTACGGCATGGCCGCAACCGGTTCGCACGATGTACTGACCCACCAGTTGCGTCACTGGCGCGATATCCAGGCCATGGCCGCGCACCGCGACGTGGCCTGGAATGACGCGATGCTGGCCTGCGGCGAAAACATCCTGCTCCCCGTCAGTACCACTACAAAACCGGTCTGACCCCTTCTTAAACCCTGCATTACCAGAGCGGCCTACATGTTCGTTCGCAACAAATCCGACGTCGAAAAAACCCCGTACGTTGTCGATTGGGGCGCCGGCACAAGCCATCGCCTGCTCACCGACCGTGACGCCATGGGTTTTACCCTGTGCCACACCTTGGTCCGTGCTGGCACTGAATCACTGCTGCACTACCGCAATCATCTGGAGGCGTGTTACTGCATCGCCGGGGAAGGCGAAGTCGAAGACATGCAGGGTAATGTTTATCCGATTCGACCCGGTGACGTGTATGTGCTCGACCAGCACGACCGCCATTATCTGCGCGGGGGCAAGGAACAGGACCTGATTCTGGTGAGCGTTTTCAACCCACCCTTACACGGCGACGAGCGACATAACCTCAACGACAGCTCGGGCTCTGCCTATTGATGTAGCGGCATGCCGTCACGCCACGCCGCCAAGCGGCAGGAGGTTGTTGTGCGTAAGGATTACCTGGCTTTTTTCACCTCGCTGTTCTTCTCTCGACTGGCAGACCAGATCCTTCTGTTCATCGTGCCGCTGGTGGTGTTCCAGGCCACCAACAGTGCGTCCTGGGCCGGGCTCGCTTTTTTCGTTGAATCACTGCCACGCTTTCTAGCGTTTCCTGTGTGCGGAGCCCTGTGCGACAAGTTCTCCCCCATCAGGATCCTGCACATCAGCCAGATCTACCGAGCGCTTCTCTGCGTGCTGGCGGTGGTGTTCTACGCCCTCTTCGACGGCATTGCCTGGCTGGTGGTGCTGTCGGCGCTGTGTGGGGTACTGACCACTCAGGGCATCATGGCCCGAGAGGTGCTGATGCCACATATCTTCCAGCACTACAGCTACGCCAAGACCCTGTCCTACTCGCAGATCGCCGACCAGACCGGACTGGTGCTCGGCCCGCTGGTGGCAGCGCTGCTACTGGAAGCCTGGGCCTGGCATTGGGTGGTGCTTGGGGTGGCCGTGCTGTTCTTGCTGGCCGACATCGGCATGCTGGCGTGGCAACGTCTAAGCCGCATCACGCTGGGAGTGTTCGAGCAGCATCAGGATATCTGGCTGCAGCCGCTGCGCATCGCCTTCGGGCATATCCGCGAATTGGCGGAGTTGAAAAAGATCATCATCCTAGCCGTTGGGGTCAACCTGATCGTCGGGGTCACCTTGGCCACCTCGGCGGCCATGGTGCTCGGCGAGTACAGCGCCGGCAAGGATGACTACGCAGGGCTGCAGGCAGTTGGTGCGGTGACCACCATCGTGATTCTGTTTTTCCTCTCCCGGGTGGTGGTGTCTTTACGTGTAATGGGGGGCGTGGCCTACTCGATGATCGCCACAGGCGCGTTCATCAGCGCCTGGAGCCCGGATCTGATCGGTTATGTGGTGGGGTTTGTGCTGATCGTCGGCTTCGACAAGATGTTCAACGTCTATATGCGCAGTATCCGTCAGCGGGTGATTGCGCCTCAGGACTTTGGCAAGACGGTAGGCGTGATTACCTTGCTCAATAATCTATCGCAGCCCCTGGCCGGCTTGCTGGTGGCGGGGTTGGCTACGCCTTTGGGCACGCAAGGCGTGATTCTGATGCTGGCTGTTTCGGCTACGTTGCTGGGGGTGGGGGCGCGGTGGTGGTTTGCAACGACACGGGGCCCGCTCCGCGCATCGCCACTGGAGTCAGGCCAAGATCCCGGCAAGTGAGCGAGGGGGCGCATCGACTGCTTACCTATAGGCCGCAGCCATGTAGATAGTATCGGACAAGGCAATCTGCGCCTCGCAAGGCCAGCTATCACGTCATTGGAACTTATCGCGAGGTAGCGCTTTCGACCCATAGCGGCCTGTCGGCACCGACGATAAGGGCATAAGCACGGTATTTTGGGGCGCGGGGAGGCTTGGCGGGAGAAACACTTTGACCTGACCTGAGGCGTCAGCGTCTCGGTCAGGCCAGAAGCATATTTTTTCGCCGTCCAGAAAGGCCCGGATACCCAAGATGGAGTATTCCGGGCCATTAAACATCTCTACTCGCCGAAGGCTTCCATAAGCACTTGAACCAGCTCCCCGCCTTCTGGTGTCGCCCAACTACCTGCCAGTTCAGCGATCAGCTGGTTGGTGGTAGTCAGCGTCACACCGGCTTTGTCCATACGGCGCAAAGCGATGTCATCCGCCATAGCGGTAGGTGAAGCGCCACCGTCGGCAACCACTTGCACTTCATAGCCCTCACGGACCAGCGAGAGCGCAGGGTAGACGGTGCACACATCATTGGTTACACCGGCAATGATCAGTTTCTTGCGGCCTGTCGCCTTCACGGCTGCGGCGAAGTTCTCATCGTCCATGGCGTTGACGATACCCATACGCTTGATGCGACCGGCAAACTCAGCAGGCAGGATTTCTTCCAGTTCGCTCAACAGTGGGCCTTGGGCATGTTCTTCCATGCTGGACGTCAGCACCACGGGAAGCTTCAGGATGCGGGCGGCTTTGGCCAGCATCAGGGCATTGCGCTTCAGCTCTTCGAACGGCATGGATTTAGCCCAGCCCATGGTCCCGACCTGGTGGTCGATCAGCAGCAGGGCGGCATTATCAGCATTGAAGTTTTCGAATGACATGGTGATTCTCCTTGGCAACTACGATGGGGCACTTACCCCGGTTAATTGGATAGATAAATCGCTTAACGAGCGTGCAGGGTTCCGAACTCACCACGCCGGTAACCATCTACGGCTGTGGCCAGCGCGTCCATCGAAGCGAGGGCCATCGGCCCTTGCCAATACACGGGTTGATTCAACGGAGTGCCGGAGAACAGTACGGCCTTGGCATTTCCACTCTTCGCTTGCAGGGTGACAACCCGATCCGCGCCCTTAGGAAGATTGACTGGTGCCTTCGGGTCAGTTAAATCGAAGGCCTGGCCGTCGACGTATACCTCGCCATCAATGGGCATCACGAACGCCACGTGCCCTTCGGGCACCGGAATCTTTACTTCGCTTGCGGCTTCTACGGATATGTCCAGAAGCCTTACGTCCGTAGGCAGTAACAGCGGAGAAGCCAGCCCTTCGAAGTTGCCCAACGGGACTCTGATTTTAGCCCCCGCCAGATAAACAGTAGGGACATCCTGAGCCTCCACACTGAAGACAAAGGGTGCGTCTGCCTGCCTGTCTTCGGGCAGGTTGATGAAAATTTGCAACATGTGAACGGTCTTGCCCGGCTGGGCTGGAACCTCCTCATGAACAATGCCCTCACCCGCCGCCGTCCAGTGCAAGCCGCCCGGTTGAATCACGTTGCGATTGCCCAGTGAGTCCCGGTTGTCGATGCCTGTTTCCGAATCCAGAAACAGATAAGAGACCGCTGAAAAACCTGCATGGGGATGGGGAGGAAACGTCGGTCCGCTGATCCAGGCGTGGTCCACGCCGAGAAACGGGTCGATAGGTTTCGCATTCTGGTCACCACGCAGGCTGAATGCTCGAAACTGGCTGCCGTGGTTCATGCGCTGCAAACGTGCGGTGGGGTGCATGACACAGCTCCTCAGACCCCTTGGGACATAGCTGGGTAATCGATATAGCCTTCTGCGCCTGGGGCATAAAAGGTGTCTTTGTCCGGCACATTCAACTCTACGTTGGCGCGGAACCGCTCAGGCAGATCAGGGTTGGCCAGGAAGGTACTGCCGAACACTGCGGCGTCTGCTTTACCTTCAGCGATTAGCGATTCAGCACTGTGTTTGGTCTGGCCACTGCCGATCAGGTAGCGGCCGTCGAACAGAGGGCGCAATGCTGCGTGGTAATCAAACTGGGCCCCAAACAGCGCCACGTGCAGGTAAGCAAGCTTGAGGTCGCGAAGCTGCTTGACCAGATAGGTGTAGGTTTCCTGTGGGTTGGCATCGACGATGTCGTTGAAATTCATCTCCGGAGAGATTTTGATGCCGACACGGTCACTGCCCACTTCACTCACCATGGCGGCGAGCACTTCCAGTACGAAGCGAGTGCGGTTTTCAACCGAACCACCGTACTGATCGTCGCGCTGGTTGCTGCCGGTGGAGAGAAATTGCTCAGGCAGGTAGCCTGAGGCGGCGTGCAATTCAATACCGTCGAAACCCGCTTCAATCGCCCGGCGTGCGGACTGACGATAGCCTTCAATCACCTCGGCGATTTCAGAGATGCTCAGCGCGTGCGGTGTCACGAAATCCTGCAAACCGGTGGCGGTGTAGGTCTGGCCAGCGGCCTTGATTGGCGAAGGCGCCTGAGGTTGTGCGCCTTGCGGCAGCAATGAAGGGTGAGACACACGTCCGCAATGCATCAGTTGCATGAAGATGCGACCGCCACGAGCGTGCACGGCGTCGGTGACGTTCTTCCAGGATGCAACTTGTTCGGCGGTTTCGATACCGGGTGTGCGGACGTAACCTTTGCCCAGAGCAACCGGGAAGACGCCTTCGCTGATGATCAGCCCGGCAGAGGCACGTTGTGCGTAGTAGATGGCAACCAGTTCACTGGGCACACCGGCATCATCGGAGCGCGAGCGGGTCATGGGTGCCATCACCATACGATTGGACAGTGTGTAGCGGCCTAGCTGGACTTGTGAAAAAAGAGAGTTCATTTCGGTGCTCCTCAAGAGTGATGTGGCTATGATTGATCAATTATGATTTCGGGATAAATCCTATAAAATCGAAATGACTAATCCACTAATGGGATAATTATTTGGAATTTCTCAACGACATGGCGCTGTTTGTCGAGGTGGTGAAGGCGCGCAGTTTTACCCGTGCCGCAGAAACACTGGGGATACCCAACTCGACTTTGTCACGGCGCATTAGTGAGCTGGAGAAAGGGATTGGCTTGCGACTTCTGCACCGCACGACACGCAAGATCGAGCCGACTGAAGCGGGTCAGCTGTATTTTGAGCGCTGCAAACGGATCGTCGATGAAGCTCGTCTGGCCCATGAGCAGTTGGGGGAAATGCTGGCCCGGCCCAGCGGTTTACTTCGCGCGTCACTGCCAGTGGACTTCGCCACTGTCTACCTGGCGCCGCTGATTGCAGCGTTTGCCCAGCGCTATCCCGGTATCAGTTTCGAATTCGATCTCAGTCCGCGCCAGGTTGATCTGGTCAGTGACCCAGTGGATGTGGTGATTCGCATGGGAGAGCCGCGAGCTCGAATCTGATCGCTCGCAAACTTGCGAGTTTGGGCCGCGGATTGTATGCCTCGCCGCGATACCTGGAGGTGTCCGGCGAGCCTAGGCATCCAGCCGATCTGGTCAACCATGAATGCCTGCGAATGCGTGGCGCAGGTGCTGACCGTTGGACGCTGTCTCGCGCCTCTGAGAATGTGGATATCGATGTGGGAGGGCGGTTTGAACTCAACAGCGTAGGCATGCTCAGGCGTCTGGCATCGTTGGATCTGGGCATTGCGATGCTGCCTGAAGGCATCGTGGCGCAGGACCTTGCACAAGGAAAACTTCGCAAGGTCTTGCCGCAGTGGCAGGCATCGCCGGTGTCGGTTTACGCGCTCACTGAAACGCGTCTGTTGCCAGCGAAAACCCAGAGGTTTATTGAGTTTCTGCGGGACGCACTAGAAAGTGCGTAGTGCCAGGGGCGAATGACCGCTTCTGCGCTGCGCCGCTCAGTCAACGTGCCACACCCCCAGCCACTGTATTTGATAATTATTCGTAGTAACATCGCCGATTCGAACACTCTCCCCCGAGCGCTTATCCGATGCCCCACACCCCGCCGGCACCGCGCATCCTCATCGTCGACGACCACCGCAAGATCCGCGAGCCCCTGGCCATCTACCTGCGCCGCCACACCTTCGAGGTGCGCACCGCCGAAGACGCCGCCGGCATGTGGGCCCTGCTCAAGCAGCAAGCGTTCGACATCATCGTGCTCGACGTACTGCTGCCCGACGGCGACGGCTTGACCTGTGCCACCAACTGCACCGGCGTCACAACACTCCAGTCATCCTGCTGACCGCCCGTGACACTACCGCCGACCGCATCCGTGGCCTGGACCTGGGCGCCGACGACTACGTGACCAAGCCGTTCGAACCGCGTGAACTGGTGGCCCGAATCAACAGCGTGCTGCGCCGCCACGGGGCCCGCCCTGCTGCACTGCCAACAACCGCCGCCACCCGCGAGTACCACTTCGCCGGTTGGCACTTCAGCGCCAGCACCGCCCTGCTCACCCGCGAAGGCACCGCACCGATCCAGCTCAGCACGGTCGAGAGCAAACTGCTGCAAGTGCTGCTCAACCACCCCAACACCCTGCTGCCCCGTGAACGCCTGATCGACCTCACGGCCGCCGACGCCGATGTCAGCGACCGCGCCATCGACCGCCAGGTCAGCCGCCTGCGCCGCAAGCTGGCCCATGACCCCAAGGCACCCGAGTTGCTGCGCACCATCTGGGGCGGCGGCTACATGCTCGCCACTGACGTCACACCGGTATGAAGCGCCTGCCCTGGCCACGCCGCATGGCGCACCAGCTCGGCCTGCTACTGTTGCTGGCGCTGCTGACTTCCAACGCCATCGCCATGCTGTTCCTGCAGCGCACCGGCAGCCTGATCCATCCGCTGTCGCGCAGCTACAGCCTCGAACGCCTGGTAAACGCACACCACGCCGCACTGGACCTCAGCGCCGCCGAAAGCGAACACTTTCTCAGCGCCATGAGCAGCGACGAAACGCGTTTCTGGACAGCCGCCAAGGCGGATGTAGAACCCTTCGCCCTGCGCCCCGAAGAGCAACGCCTGGCCACTGCCCTGCGCCAGCGCCTACAACTGCCCGCCGAGGTGCCCATCGGCATGCAACTGGAGCGCATCGGCGCGCCGACGCCCGCGCCCATGTGTTCAGCCCTGCCGGCTGGGCACCCCTGCGCCTGCGCACCAGCATCGCGCTGCCCGGTGGTGAATACCTGAATGCTTTGCAACACCCCTCCGGCGCCTACGAATGGGGCCGCGTGCTGGCCTACAGCGTGCCGGTGAGCACGGTGCCGGTGCTGTTGATCGTGCTGTTTTTCATCGGCCGCGTGGTACGCCCGATCAAGACCCTGGCCCAGGCCACCGAGCGTGTCAGCCGTGGCGAATGGATCGCGCCGCTGCCGCTGGCGGGCCCCCAGGAAGCCCGTGAGCTGACCCACGCCTTCAACACCATGCAGGCCAATATCGCCCGCCATGTCGAGGGGCGCACGCGCATGCTCGCCGCCGTCAGCCACGACCTGAACACGCCGATCACCGAGCTGCGCCTGCAAGTGGAACTGCTCGAACCAGGCCCCACCCGCGACGACATGCTCGAAAGCCTCGGCGAGCTGAATGCGATGGTGCGCGAGACGCTGGCCTTCGTACGTGGTGATGCGCAGCAGGAAGCAACCCAGACCCTTTCACTCAACACCCTGCTCGATGACCTGGCCCGCCGCTACCGCTTGATGGGCCAGCCCGTGGCCTGGCGCGGTGCGCCAGACATGCTGCTTGGCTGCCGCCCGCTGGCCCTCAAGCGCGCCCTTACCAACCTGATCGACAACGCCCTGCACCACGCCGGTGATGCCACCCTGAGCCTGCAGGCAGACGCCGCCGGATGATCCGCCTGGAGATTCTCGACCACGGCCAGGGCGTACCCGAGGCCTGGCTGGACAAAGTGTTCGAGCCGTTCGTGCAGCTGACCCGCAGCGGTGACGGGCTGGGGCTGGGCCTGGCGATTGCACGGGCATGCATCCAGGCCCACGGCGGCGAACTGCTGCTGCAAAACCGCCCACCGGCCGGCCTGTGCGCGGTGGTGCGGTTGCCCGCTGCCGTGCCTAGAAGTTGAGCGTTGCGCCCATCCACAACGTACGACCGTAGTTCACCGTGCCGTAGGTTTCATCGTCCAGGCGCTTGTCGGTGAGGTTGTTGAGCGAGGCATTGAGGGTCAGCGATTCGGTGAGGTCGTACGAACCGCCGATATCTGCGGTGGTGTAGCCCGGCGCCGGCTTTTCGTCGGTCACGGTGTTGCCGGTTTCTTCGCCGTAGTAGCTCAGCGACGCCCACGCCTGGGCACGCTCGTTGATCGCCCATTCGCTGCGTACGTTGGCCTTCTGCTCTGGCGTCAGTGCCAGCGGTGCACCGGCATTGGCGCCGCTCTTCTGCTCGGAGTCGGTGTAGGTGTAGTTGGCCTTGAGCAGTACGCTCGGGCTGATGTCCCATTGGCCATTGAGCTCCACGCCCTTGATCACCGCCTGGTCGACGTTGACACGGTCCATCACGATGTAACCGTTCCAGAGCGCCTCGGTGGTGACGGTGGAGAGCTTGTCCTTGAAGTCGTTGTAGAACAGCGTGACGCCGCCCGACAGGTCATTGCGGTTGGACCACAGCGCCGACACCTCATAGTTGGTGCTGGTCTCGGGCTTGAGGTCGGGGTTGCCGAACATCACGAAGCGGTTGCGGCGCAGGTAGGCGTAGTCCTCCACCACGGCGCGCAGTTCGGGCGCCTTGAAGCCACGGGCCACACCGCCCTTGAGCGTCCACTGGTCGGTGGCGCGCCACACGCCGTACACACGCGGGCTGGCATGGGTGCCGTACTGCTCGTGGTGGTCCAGGCGCAGGCCGGTGGTGAGGGCAAAGGTGTCGGTCACCGACCATTCGTTTTCAGCAAACACGGCCTTCTGCACCACCGAGAACTCGTAGTCGACGCGGTCGCCCAAGCCCTGGTTCCAGTCGGTCAGCTCGCTTTCGTTCCACTGCAGGCCGACGGTGCTGATGTTGTGCGCGGTGGGCACCACCAGCTTGGCGTCGAACACCGTGTTCTTCACCTCGGGTTTACGCCCGTAGATGTCGGTTTGCGCAGGCGTAGCCTTGCCTTCGCGGCTGGAGGTTTCCTGCGACAGGGCCACGTCGGAGGTCGCCCAGCCCCAGCGCCCCTGGTGCGACAGCGACCAGTGATCGCGGTTGTTTTGCTGCTCGCGGGTGGCCCAGTTGGCGCTGATGCCGTCGCCGTTCTTCAGGCGCGTGGCGCCGGCTTCGAGCAGGATGTCGTGGTCGACGGTAGGCGTGAAGGCCAGGCGCGCGGTGAGGTCGCGGTGGTCGGCCTTGCTGAAGCCATTGGTCTGCTCGATATCGTCATCGGCCTGGCGATCGAGGTAACGGCCCCACACCTGCAAGCCCAACCAGTCTTGCTTGATCGGCCCGCTGAGGTAGAACTGGCTCTGGCGCGCGTTGCCCTGGTCGCTGTGCTGACGGGCCGAGTAGTCATAGCCGATGGAGCCGCCCCACTCGGGCGAGACCTTGCGCGTGATCACGTTGATCACTCCGCCGATGGCATCCGAGCCGTACAGCGACGACATCGGCCCGCGCACCACTTCGATACGCTCGATGGCTGCGGCCGGCGGCACGAAGCTCTGCTCGTAACCGCTGTTGCCGTTGACCCGCGACTCGCGCGCGCTCTGGCGTTTGCCGTCGACCATGATCAGCGTGTAGTCGGCCGGCATGCCACGGATGGAGATGTCGGTCTCGTTGGCGCCGCCATTGACGGTCACGCCCTCCACATCGCGCACCGCATCGCCCAGGTCGCGGTACGACTTGCGCCGCAGCGCCTCGCCGTCGATCACGCTGATCGAGGCTGGCGCATCTTCGATACGCTGCTCAAAGCCCGCCGCAGTCACCACCATGTCGTCCAGCACCAACGGCACCGGCGCGGTGGGGGTCTGGGCATGGGCGACCACACTGGCGGCGGCACTGGCGATCAGGGCAGCTTTTACCACCCCGGCCAGGGAATGCAAACGATGAGAAGCAAGCATGACAGGTTCCTACGGCTCGACTTAAAAGCGAATCGTAATCATCTGCACCCCGGAAAATTGGACAAAGTGTGACAGTCTCGGCGCATGCGTAGACCACGCTGCAGGAAAAACCCATGAAAACAGTAAAAAAATAAATTAAATGATAATGATTAGTAGTAATATTCGCGCGTTTTTGTAGGGCAAATTTACTTTTCCTTGTTTTCAGCCTTTTGAAGGATCGTCCCGTCGATGCGTCGTACGTTCGTTTCGCTCTGCCTGCTGCACGCTGTGTCTCCCCTGGCCTGGGCCGATCAGTCAACTGCACCCGAGGCCTCATCGGTGGAGTTGCAGGCCACCAGCATCAACGCCAATGCCGCAGATACCGAGCGCGCCGACGGGCCTGTGCAGGGTTACCGCGCCACCCGTGCGGCCAGCGCCACGCGCACCGACACCGCGCTGCATGAAACCCCGCAGTCGGTCAGCGTAGTGCCCAAGGACGTGATCGCTGACACCGGCGCCACGCGCCTGCAGGACGCACTGGACTACGCCGGGGGCGTGGGCCGCGCCAACAACTTCGGCGGCCAGGGCCTGACCACCTTCACCGTGCGCGGCTTCACCACCGGCGAGTTCTACCGCAACGGCTTCCCGATCAACCGCGGCTACCCCAACGCACCCGATGCCAACACCATCGAGCGCCTCGAAGTGCTGCGCGGCCCGGCCACCTCGCTGTACGGCCGTGGCGACCCCGGCGGTACCTTCAACGTGGTGACCAAGCAGCCGCAGGCCGAAACCAAGGTCACCGTGGGCAGCCAGTTCGATGACCAGGGCATGCACCGCGCCACCCTCGACGCCACCGGCGCACTCAACCAGGACGGCACCCTGGCCTACCGCCTGAACCTGCTGGGCGAGGCGGCGAGAGCTTTCGTGACGATGTGGAAACCGAGCGCTACGACGTGGCCCCGGTGCTGAGCTGGCAGGTCAACGACAGCACGCGCATCACCTTCGAAGGTGACTACATGCGCAACAACCACCCGCTCGACCGTGGCCTGACCCGCCTTCTGCCCAACCAGCGCGCCAACGCCTCACGTGACACCAACGTCTGGGAAAAGGGCCTGGACAACACGCTGCACAACGACAACAACATGACCCAGGTGCGCTTCGAGCACCTGCTCAACGACAACTGGACCCTGGGCGGCGGCGTGCAGTTGCTGGATGGCCAACTGGCCGGCAACGCCGTGGAAGCCAACGGCCTGCGCGCCGATGGGCGCACCCTGGACCGCAACTTCAACTACCGCAAGCTGGAGTGGAGCGACCGCGATGTGCAGCTCAACCTCACCGGCCACTTCGACACTGCAGGGTTTGCCCACACGCTGCTGACCGGCGTGGAATACGAAGACTACGACTACCAGTCGATCATCCGTCGCTCGTCCGCCGCCTACCCGATCGACCTGTTCAACCCGGTGCTCGGCCAGCCGCGCCCGGCGCTGGACCGCACCACCACCCACGACAAGGAGAACCTCAAGACCTGGGCCTTCTTCGTGCAGGACCAGGTGGCCCTGACCGAACGCCTCAAGGCCTTGGCCGGTGTGCGTTTCGAGCGTTTCGAGCATGACTACGAAGACTACCTGAGCACCACCCGCGACTTCACCAAGGACCAGAACGCCGTCACCCCGCGCTTCGGCCTGCTCTACGAGCTGACCGACACCGTGGCGGTGTACGCCAACACCGCGCGCTCGTTCAAGCCCAACAGCGGTGCCAGCCGCGAAGGCGGCGGGTTCGATCCGGAGAAAGGCAAGTCGTACGAGCTGGGTGTGAAGTGGGAAGCGCTGGACCGCCAGCTGAGCGTGGACGCCGCGATCTACCACACCGTCAAGCAGAACGTGCTGACCGTCGACCCGGTCGACCCAGTATTCAGCGTGGCAGCCGGTGAAGTGCGCAGCCGCGGCCTGGACCTGAACATCGCCGGCAACCTGACCCCCGAATGGCGTGTGCTGGGTGGCTACGCCTACGTGGATGCCGAAGTGACCAAGGACAACACCCTGGAAGACGGTACGCGCCTGGCCAACATCCCGCGCAACACCTTCAGCCTGCTCAACACCTACGAGTTCCAGGACGGCATCGCCAAGGGCCTGGGGCTGGGCATGGGCGTGAAGTACGTGGATGACCGCGCCGGTCGCACCCTCGCCACCACCTACACCATGCAACGCTACAGCGTGGTCGACCTGCTGAGCTTCTACCAGCTCAACGAACACGTACGCCTGAACCTGGACGTGAAGAACGTGTTCAACAAAGGCTACGACGAAGGCGCGTTCAACACCTATGTGTACCCGGGCGCGCCGCGCACGGTGCAGGCAGGCGTTGCTTACACCTTCTGATACCCCTGCGTGAAACGGCGGCCCGAGCCCTTCGGGCCGCCCTCCCCTCAGTAGATATACGCCAGTCGAAACTGCAGCGAATGGTCGGTCATCGGCCCCGAGCGCACCGCCACATCGCGCCAGTACTGCCCCATCACCTGCCATTGCCTGCCCAGCATCGTGGTCGCCGACAGCCCGACCGTGCCGTTGTTGTGGCTGGTCTCCAGGGTCTGCCCGTCCAGCGTCTCGCGCGAGCCCCAGTTGTGCCGGTACGACAGCGCCACGGAGGTGGCCGGGGTGAAGTTGTAGCGCAGGTGGTTGTGCAGTTGCATCAGCGGTTCGCGGTGTGCGCCGGTATCACGCTGCTCCTGGAAGAACTCGGTTTCGGCGATCACATCCCACGTCCAGCGCTCGTTGAAGCCATGCACGTAGCCCACCTGAAAGTCCGCCGCCCAGCGGTTGTTGCTCAGGGCAAAGCCCTGGTTCTTATCGTCGCCGGTGGGCGCGGTGATGAACAGCGACCAGCCCAGGTGGCGGTTGCGCTCCATGTCGGCCAGCGTCCATACGGTGGCGCCGAAGGTGATGTCGCCGATGCCCTTGTTCTTCTGCCCGGTGGCGCCGATTTCCTGGTGACCATAGGGGATGACGATCTGCGGGTCCCAGATCAGGCCGGTGTTGAAGAACTCGGTGAAGTGCACCAGACGCAGCACCTCCACGGTCAGGTCCAGGTCAAGGTTGTCGGCGGCGCGCTTGCCGCCGCTGTAGGCGCGGTCGATGCGCGGGTTCTGCTGGTACAGCAGGGCCAGGTCGGTGCCGGCGGGCAAGGCGGCGTAGTCGCCCGAGTCGGGTTTCACGTCGGCCAGTGCCGGGGTGGCGCACAGTGCCAGGATCAGCGAGCACGGCAAGGCGCCGCTTTTGTGCAAAAGCGTTTTCATGGGGTTCACCTGTCTACCGGTTAGTTGTTATTGGAACGGGTTGAGGCTGGCCCGCTCGCACGGGCGTGCGAGCGGGCTCTGAGGGTGGATCACTGCGCCGCGGTGGCGTCGGCGGCAGCGCGCAGGTCAAGGCTGCGCTTGATGATGTATTGCTGGATCAGCTGCATCTGCGGCATGTCCAGCACGCCGGCGAAGCTCGGCATGCCCTTGCTCATGAACGCGCCGCTGACGATGCCGACGAAGGCCTGGTGCTTGTCGGCGCCCAGATAGCGCAGGTCGGGGATCACCCCGCCGCTGGCGGCATTAAGGCCATGGCAGGCACCGCACATGCCGTTGAACAGGGTGCGCCCTTGGGCGATTTCGTCTGCCGAGGCGGTCAGCGCGGGCACTTGCGGTGGCAGTACCGGGGCCTTGCGCGGCGGCGGCAGTTCACCTTTGGCGCCGAGTTTGAACACCAGCACGCGGGACTCTGGCTGCACCTTGCCCTTGTCGGTCAGAGGGCCGGCGATCAGCGGCATGATGCCGCCCCAGCCGGCCATGAACGCCACGTACTGCTCGCCCTTGACCTCATAGGTGACCGGCCCGCCGAGCACGCCGGAGTTGGCGCGGTGCTCCCACAACGGCTTGCCCTTGTCGGCGCTGAAGGCCATCACGCGCCCGTCGGAGGTGCCCTGGAACACCAGGTTGCCGGCGGTGCTGAGGGTGCCGCCATTGCCGGACTCGACGTAGTCGTGGGTCCAGGCGGCCTTCTGCTTGATCGGGTCCCAGGCGATCAGGTGGCCGCGCCAGGCGCTGCGGATCTGGTTGAGGATTTTCGGGTCTTCCGGCAGGTCGGGCACGTCCAGGCCGAAGTTCACCACCGACTTGGTCGGCAGGAACAGTGGCTTGTCGGCGGCCTTGAGCTCGGCCAGGGTGTCCTGGGCCGGGATGTACACATAGCCGGTCTTGGGGTTGAACGACATCGGGTGCCAGCTGTGGCCACCGAGGAAGCTTGGCTGCACGACCTTGGGGGCCTTGGAGTAGTCGGCCTGCTCGGTGAGGATCGGGCGCCCGGTCTTGGGGTCCAGGCCGCTGGCCCAGTTCACCTGCACGAAGTTGTTGCCCGAGATGAACTCGCCGTTGGTGCGGTCGATCACGTAGAAGAAGCCGTTCTTGGGCGCCTGCATCAGCACCTTGCGGGTTTTGCCGGCAATCGGGATATCGGCCAGGATGATCTGCTGGGTGGCGGTGAAGTCCCAGCGGTCGCCTGGGGTCACCTGGAAGTGCCACACGTATTCGCCGGTTTCGGGCCGCAGCGCCACGATCGAGGACAGGTACAGGTTGTCGCCTTCACCCTGGCTGCGGAACTGGTAATTCCAGGGCGAGCCGTTGCCGGTGCCCACGTACAGCAGGTCCAGTTCCGGGTCGTAGGACATCGAGTCCCATACCGTGCCGCCGCCGCCCCACTTGACCCAGCCGTTGCCTTTCCAGGTTTTCATGGCCTTGGCCATGGCGTCGTTTTCCGGTGGCAGTGCGGGGTCGCCGGGCACGGTGAAGAAGCGCCAGGCTTGCTTGCCGGTGTCGGCGTCGTAGGCAGTGATGTAGCCGCGCACGCCGAACTCGGCGCCGCCGTTGCCGATCAGCACCTTGCCTTTGACGATGCGCGGGGCGCCGGTGATGGTGTAGCTCTTGTTGGGGTCCAGCACGGTGTCGACGCTCCACACCTGTTTGCCGGTGGCGGCGTCCAGGGCGATCAGACGGCCGTCGAAACTGCCCACGTAGACCTTGCCCTGCCACACGGCCACGCCGCGGTTGACCACGTCGCAGCAGCCCTGGCTGAGTTTTTCCATGGGGATCTTGGGGTCATACTTCCACAGCGGTTTGCCGGTGGCGGCATCGAAGGCGTAGACGATGCTGAAGGCGCCGGTGGTGTACATCACCCCGTCGACCACGATGGGGGTGGCTTCGGTGCCACGGTCGATATCGAGTTTCTGCGTCCAGGCCAGGCCGAGGGTGGCGACGTTGTTGTCGTTGATGCGGGTCAACGGGCTGAAACGCTGTTCGTCGTAGGTGCGGCCGTGGGCCAGCCAGTTGGCGGCGTCGGTGTTGGCGTGGAGCAGGCGGTTGGCGTCGATGTTGCCTGGGCTGTCGGCGTGGGCGAGTGTGGCGAGGTAGAGCAAGGCGAGCGGCATCAAGCGTTTCATTTTTATTGTTATCCCGTGCAGGGTGGATCTTGGAGTGGCGTGTAGCGTGCCATGACGGGATTAGAGCAAAGGTGACGATGGAAAGCGCTTGCGTGTGTGCCAGTTATTTTAGATTGCGTGCCATGTTGGTGATTGTGCGGTGCCCGATGCACCCTGCATGCAGGGTTTGCGACCGCTTCGCGCTCGTTCGCTGGCAAGACCAGCTCCCACGCCCTGCGGGCAGAAGCCGATGTGTGCAGGCGCCGAAGATCCGCTTCTGGCCGCAGGCCGT
>NZ_JAAHBU010000110.1 GCF_010671725.1 Pseudomonas brassicae
CGGGGTACCATAGATGTGGAGCTGCGGTTCGACGCCTCGACTGCCAGCGAAGCGCCGCGCGGGCGGTGCTCGATCTTGAGGGCGCGGGTGTGCTCAAGGCGTGCACCTTCAAGCCCACGAACAATTTCAAGACAGCCAGGTTGGCTTGTGCACAAACGACTACCGCCTGCAGGTATTTTCGGGGCATATTGCCAGCCGTAAGGCCAGGCGTGCGCATACACGCATAACAAGATCGAACGAGGCATCCAGCAGTGGAACGAAGGCATTTCAGCGATGCCATGCAAGGGTCGAACCTGAGGTTTGTGGGCAACCCGCAGCAGCCCCCGGTGGCCCAGGCGCGCGTCGGCTTCCTGCTGCTCGAACATTTTTCCTTGCCGGCCTTCACCCAGGCGCTCGACACCCTGGTGACGGCCAACCTGATCCAGGCGGCGTCTTTCACCACGACCACCTTCAGCCTTGACGGTGCCTCGGTGGTCAGTGACCTGGGGTTGGTGATCTGTCCGGATGCGACGCTTGAGGGGCGGCAACTGGAAGGCCTGGACCTGCTGGTGGTGTGTGGTGGCCTGCGCACGGTGCTGCGTCCGCTCCCGGAACTGACCCAGTGGCTGCAGCGGGTGGCGCAAAAGCACGTGGCCGTGGGCGGGCTGTGGAATGGCGCGTGGTTCCTGGCCCAGGCCGGGTTGCTCGATGGCTACCAGTGTGCGGTGCACCCTGAACACCGCGCGGCCGTGGCCGAAGTCGCCAAGGACAGCCAGGTGACCGGGGAGAGCTACAAGGTCGACCGTGACCGGTTGACGGCGGCCAGCCCGGCGGGGGCGTTCAACATGGTGCTGGAGTGGATCGGCCTGCGTCACGGGCGTGGGCTGGTGGATGCGATCATCGATATTCTTGCCTTTGAAGCGTCGCGTTATCGCCGTGTGCGCCCTAGCCAGCACGAAAAAATGAGCGAGCCGCTGCGCGAAGCGATCAACCTGATGAGTGCCAACCTGGAAGAGCCATTGAGCCAGGACCAGCTGGCGCATTACGTGGGGCGTTCCAAGCGCCAGATCGAGCGGTTGTTCCAGTCGCAGTTGGGGACCACGCCGGTGCGTTACTACCTGGAGTTGCGCATTACCGAGAGCCGGCGTTTGCTGCAGCATTCCGACTTGTTGCTGATTGATGTGGCATTGGCGTGCGGCTTTGTTTCACCGAGCCATTTCAGCAAGTGTTATGCGTCGTTCTATGGGTATGGGCCGTCGAAAGAAACCCGGTATGGCTGCGTGAAAGGTGCAGAAAAGCCTGTGAGTGCGTTATTGCCCCGATAACCGGTTGTTTTTTCGTATTTTTTTATCGCTGGGGGTTTCCTGGTGAGCAGAAACTTGGTACATTTGCGCGTATTCCTGCCGAGGCCTTTCATGGGCTTTCAGTTGCATCACAGGGGCGTCGCCAAGCGGTAAGGCAGCAGGTTTTGATCCTGCCATGCGTTGGTTCGAATCCAGCCGCCCCTGCCATTTTTTCTGCATGATTTCTGCTTGTTGCGTAAAGAGCTGCCCGATTGTGTGGCGGTTTTTTTGTGCGTGTTCTGCATTCATCCCCGTCCGTCCACGCTCATCGATCACCGCACTGTGCGGCAACCACGCCACGCCGTAGCCCTCGATCGCCATGCGCATCAGCAACAGCGCCATGTCCGCCTCGTAGCAACGCTTCAGCACGCTCTGGCCAGGCGCATTGCGGATGACGATGTCGGCCACGCGCGCCAGAAACGTGGTGGCGGTGTAGGCCGGGTGCGGGATCGGCTTGCCCGCCGTGCCCGGCAAGCGGTGCAGCGGCCGCCCATGATGGCCCGGCGCACACAACGGGATGAACGCATCGTGCCCCAAGGTCAGGCTGCCATAGCGCTCAGGGTCCAGCAGGATGGGCGCCAGCGGACGGTGGTACACGATCATCAGGTCGCAATTGCCTTCCTCCAACGCAATCACCGCATCATGGATGTTGGCCGCCACCACGCGCGCATTGAACTGCTCGTTGTGCCGCTGCAATTGCGCCAGCCACTTGGGCAGGAAGGTCACCGACAGGCTGTGCCCAGCCGTGACCTGGATCGAACGCCCGGGCATGCGCTCATTGGTCGACCCCGCCACGCTGCTGGCGCGCCGGTGCGCACATTCAGCAGCTGCAGCGCCGACTCGTTCAGCGCCACCGCCAGGTTGCCATCGCCGTGGCGTTCGCGCACGACGATCAGCTGATTGTTCTGTGGAACCTGCAGCGCCCAGCCCACGGCGCCCCACAGTGCGATCGGCAGCATCGCCAGCCAGGGCGAGACGGCGGCGGCAAGCGGCAACGCCAGCAGTGACCCGGCCACTACCAGCATGATCGCCAACGTCAACTGCGGCCCCCGTACGCGCTCGGGCAGCGGGCCGACCAGGAAACTGCCTGCCACCCCTCCCAACCCCCACACCCACAGGTACGGGGTGACGTTCTGCGCGCCGCCGTACCCCGGCTCGGCCAGCAGCGGTGCGATAAAGGTATACATGCCCAGGCTCGACACGGCGGCCAGCAGCGACACCGCCAGCAAGGTCAGCACGCGCGCATCGGCCAGCAGCGAGCATTTGCTGCGCAGCGTCTGCACTGGCGTCGTCGGCAACGCCGGCAACCTCGCCGTCAGGCCCAGCCAGGCCACGGCGCCGAGTGCTGCCACCAGCCACAGCGCGGCCTGCCAGCCCAGCCAGTCGGCCAGTAGCAGGCTTAGCGGAACACCCAGCACGGTGCCGCTGGCCATGCCGGTCATGATCAGTGCAATCGCCTTGGTGCGCTGGTCGGCTGGCGCCACCGTTGTCGCAGCGGCAATACCGGTGGCCAGGTATACGCCGGCCCCCAGGCCCGCCACGGCGCGGCAGGCCAGCAGCAGCGTGAAGTCGGTGACTGTCGCGCTGACGGCGTTGGTCAGCGCAAACACCGCCAGCGCCAGCAACAGCCCCAAACGCTGGCGGGTGGCCGGCAGCAGCGCCACGCACAGTGGCGAGCCGATGCCGTAGGCCAGCGTGAACGCGGTGACCAGTTGCGCCGCTACCGCCACCTCTACCTGAAACGCCTGGCCGATCATCGGTATCAGCCCGGCGGTCACATAAGACGCCATCCCCAGCGCAAAGGCGCCGATGGCGATCAGCAACACCGACGCAGGCATTGTCCTGAACATTTCCCTCTCCCTCACACCCGGCCCGGTTGGCCGGCTGCGGCGACTCTTATGCAGGCCGGCAATCGCTACAATGACGCCCATTTATGCGGTTACAAGGACTTACCCGGATATGTACAGTACCCCTGAACGACGCCGCGCAGACCTCGCGGCATTCTTGCGCAGCCGCCGCGAGCGGCTGACACCAGAGGATGTCGGGCTGCCTGGTGGCGGCCGGCGGCGCACCCCCGGGCTGCGTCGTGAAGAGGTTGCAGCGCTCGCCGGGGTGGGCGTCAGTTGGTACACCTGGCTGGAGCAGGGGCGTGCCATCGGTGTTTCGCCAGCGTTCATCGACACCTTGTGCGGCGTGCTGCGGCTCGACCCGCTGGAGCGGCGTCATGTGTACCTGCTGACCTTTCAGCGCCCACCGGCACAAGTCGGTGAAACCTGGTGCGCCGTGCCGCCGATCATCCACGGCCTGTTGCATGACCTGCCCCTGAGGCCGGCGTACGTGTTGAACCTGCGCTGGGATGTGCTGGCCTGGAACCCCGCCGCCGACAGGCTTTTCGCGTTTTCCCGGCTGCCTGCCGAGCGGCGCAACCTGCTGTGGATGCTGTTCATGGAGCCGCACCTGCGTACGCTGCTGTGCCCCTGGGAGGACCAGGCGCGGCAGATGCTGTCGAGTTTTCGCCGCGACTACGTGCACGCCCAGGCCGAGAGCGACGTGACGCAGCTGGTGCGGGCGCTGGAAGAGGGCAGTGCCGAGTTTTGCCGCGAGTGGCAGCGTCATACCATCGATGGTGCGTGTCAGGGGCTGCGCCATTTGCATCTTGCGGCGCTGGGCCTGTTCACCCTGGAGCACACCTCGCTCATGATTGATGCCGACAAGCACCTGCGCCTGGTGTATTACACGCCCGGTGCAGGCGAGGGCAGTACGGCAGTGTTCGAGCAGTGGTTGCAGGCGCAGGCAGGCAGTGCCGAGCCTTGACCCGCAGCGCAGGGCTGTACGTAGGGGTTTTATCCGTGTGCTGGGATTGCATAAACGCTGACGAGCTCTTCGTCACCAGCTGGGTCATAAAACAAAGGTGATCGCCATAAACCTGTTTTCATTCGTTGATTTTCTGGCGCGGGCTAAAGTTTTGGCAGTATCTAGAATAAAAATGACAGGTTGATCAACAGGTTGCTGGTCTCGGCTGGCGTTAGTGCGCTGGCCCGCGCTATTGCTCTGCGCGACCTGCAAATCACTGGGGTTTCTTCCAGGCTTTCATCGTCCGAAACGAATACTTCCAGGTCGTTGTCTGGTTGTTTCTTATTATGTCGTTGTACAGGTCGGCTATTTTCATTTCCTGGTTCTTTCCCATCCGTGGCTATTGAGCCATTCGATTGGCTTGGTGAACATGTCACCTCTGCCTTTGCTGTGTCATCTGCGGATTCATCGAGATTGTAGCCTGCAGCAGCCTGTTCGACATCGATGGCCAGCTGTATCTCTACGCCCACGGGCATGGGGCTGAAGGTGTGCGCATCGATCGCCGCGGTGTGAGCGGTGCTCGCGCGTCTGGTTGTTGACCTGGATCATTATGGTGCACGCCGCACTATGTTATGGCATTCCTGTTTTGTAGAACTTTACATATAAAAGTCCCCATAAATCTGAGCGTCTCGCGTAAAATGCCGCCGCGCACCGGGGGGGACAGCAACAGCAAACTTCATCGTGTGCCGACGCACTTAACACTCATTGAGGTTTGACGGAACATGCTCAAGAACTTGCCCCTGCGGATGAAACTGATGTTGATTCTGCTATTGCCCTTGCTAGGGTTTTTGACGCTGGCGGGTGTATTTGTCGTCGACAACTACAAGACCTTGCGCGATATGGAAACCACGGTCACGGCCAGCTCCACCGCACAGAAACTCAGCCTGCTGATCACCACCTTGCAGCGTGAGCGTGGCGCCAGTGGGGTGTTCCTGGGCAGTCGCGGCACCACGATGGGGGACCGCCTTGCGCAGATGCGCAAGCAATCGGATGACTCGATCGCTGCCATACGGGCGGTGTCAGGCACGTCCAGTGCCGAGCTTGACACGGTGATTCGTGCGCTGGACGGCCTGGCGCAAACCCGTGCCAGTATCGACAAGCTGGCGCTCAGCAGTGCCGAGTCCGGTACCCGGTATACCGAAACGATCAAAACGCTTATTGGCTACACGCACTCGCTTGAGTCGCGGGTCAACAACGCGACCATTGTTCATGCACTCGGTGCGCTCAACCAGTTTATTGAAATGAAAGAGCGCGCGGGCCGTGAGCGGGTTTTACTGGGCTGGTGTTCAACCAGGACCGTTTCGACGAAACGCTGTTGTCGGCGTTCAGTCGCAACCTGGGTGAATTCACCGCTTACGCCGATGCGTTCCGCCGCAAGGCGCCGGCCGCGTCGCTGCAGCATTTCGACAAGGAAATGCAAGTGCCGGCGGCACTTGAGGTGGGCAAGTTGCAGCGCCTGGCGTTCGAAGTACCGCTGGGCCAGCCGTTGGGCGTCAAGCCGCAAGCCTGGTTCGACCTCGCGACACAACGTATCGACCGGATGGGCGAAGTCGAAGTTGCACTGGGCCAGAGTGTCGGCAGCCTTGCCGCCCACACACGCGATGTTGCCAGCAGGGCCCTGTGGCTGACCATCGGCGCGGCCATTGCCGCATTGCTGGCGGTATCGGTGCTGTCGTACCTGATCATTCGCAACATCAACGAGGCGGTCGGTGAGGTGAACCGGGTGCTGGGCGCTCTGGCGCAGCGTGATCTCACCGCGCGCGCCACCTACCAGAGCAAGGACGAGTTCGGCCAGATCTCGCGCAACCTCAACAGCATGGCGCAGGAAATCAAGGGCATCGTCGAGGAAATCGGCAGTGCCACCACGCAGGTGGCCACCGCCGCCGAGGAGTCCTCGCTGGTTACGCTGCAGACCAGCCAGAGCGTGGAGCGCCAGCGCCAGGGCACCGAGCTGGTGGCCACGGCGATCAACGAAATGAGCGCTACCGTGCGTGAGGTGGCCCGCAGCACCAGCGATGCGGCGCAGATGTCGCAGCAGGTCAACACCAGTACCGCGCAAGGGCGTAGCGAGATCGAGAGCACGGTTGTGCTGATTCAACAGCTGTCGGCGCAGGCCGAGCAGACGGCCTCGATCATCGGTGACCTCAAGCATGAGAGCGACGCGATCTCGTCGGTGCTCGACGTGATTCGCGGCATTGCCGAACAAACCAACCTGCTGGCGTTGAACGCGGCCATCGAGGCGGCGCGTGCGGGTGATCACGGGCGCGGGTTTGCAGTGGTGGCGTCCGAAGTACGTACCCTGGCGCAAAAGACCCAGGAGTCGACAGGCAACATTCAACAGATGATCAGCAACCTGCAGGCCGGGTCGGACCGGGCCACCACGTCCATGCACGAGACCCTTGGCAAGGCGCAGGCCGGTGCAGCGAAGGTCGAGCGCGCCGGCGAGTTGCTGGTGGAGATTGCTGAGGGCGTCGCCAGCATCAGCGATCGCAACATTCAGATTGCGTCGGCTGCCGAAGAGCAGACGGCGGTGTCCGAGGACATCAATCGCAATGTCAACGAGATCAATGACCTGGTCATTCAGGTGAGCGCGGGTGCGCAGCAGACGGCCGTCACCAGCCAGGAGCTTGCGCGCCTGGCCGAGCATCAGCAGCAGTTGGTCGGTCGTTTCAAGATGGCCTGATGCACAGGCGGCAGGTGGGCGGGCCCGGTCGGTGAGCGGGCCTGTGATCGCGGGATTGTTGATGCGCATCAAGGTCGCGCCGTAGCGCCAGGGGTAGCGTGATGGCTCTTGCATCCGCGACCTGGAGAGCATCATGGCCAAGCCCTTTCCAACTGCCCCCAACCACCCCGAACGCATCTGCTGGGGGTGCGACAGGTACTGCGCCGCCAAGGCCCTGGCCTGCGGCAACGGCGCCGATCGCACCATGCATCCGGCCGAGATGTTTGGCGACGACTGGGCTCAGCCGGGTGAGTGGGGGCTCAGCGCGCCAACGCCGGCCACAGGGCCGTGCGCAGATCCTGCTCGGTGAACGGCTTCTGGATCACCGTAGAGTCGTTCAGGCCCAGCACGTCGGTGTCGGCGTAGCCGGTGATGAACACTACCGGCACGGCAGGCCGTACTTGCTTCACCAGGGCCGCCAGTTCGCCGCCGGTCATGCCGGGCATCGCATAGTCAGTCAGTACCAGGTCAACCTCGGCGCTGAGCGCTGTCAACGCCTCAAGGCCGCTGGGCGCCTGGATGACCCTCAGCCCAATCGACTCCAGCATCGTGGCCGTCAGGCTGCGCACGGCGTTGTCGTCATCTACCAGCAGAACCGTCGAGCCCTTTGCGGGCCCCGGCTCGCAGACCGGTGAGGCGGTTGGGGCCACGGGCTCCGCGCTGCCTTCGATCCTGGGCAGGTAGACGCTTACCGTGGTACCGATCGCCAGTGCCGTCTCGATGCGCACACCACCCCCCGACTGCTTGGCAAAACCGAACACCTGCGCCAGTCCCAGCCCCGAACCATGCCCTACCGGCTTGGTCGTGAAGAAGGGTTCGAAGGCCCTGAGCAGGGTCTCCTCGTTCATGCCGATACCCGAGTCGGCAATGGCAAACACCACATAGTTGCCGGGCTCAGGGTCTTCCGGACGCACCGGCGCTACCTCGACCGTGGCGTTGTAGGTGCGCAGTCGCACCGAACCGGTGCCATTGGCCATGGCATCGCGGGCATTGATGATCAGGTTGAGGATGATCATCTCGGTCTGGGTGAGGTCTGCCGACGCCGTCCACAGGTCCTGGGCCAGTGACATCTCGACCCAGATGCTGGCCCCCAGCGCCTTGTTGAGCAGGCCTTGCATGCCGCGCACCGTGGCGTTCAGGTCGACCGGGCGTGGCTGCAGGCGCTGACGCCGCGAGAAGGAGAGCAGTTGGGCGGTAAGCTTGGCGCCGCGCTCGCCCGCGTCGCTGATGTGCTGCAGGCGGGCCCGAACCTTGTCCAGGTTGCCACGCTCGATATCCCGTGCGGCAACGCTCGAACTGGTCAGGATCACCGTGAGCAGGTTATTGAAATCGTGCGCCACCCCGGCCGTGAGCTGGCCGACCACCTCCAGGCGCTGCATCTGTTGCAGTGTTGCCTCGACGCGCTCTTTTTCGTCGATCTGCTCGCGCAGGCGTCTGTTGGTTGCCGCCAGTTCCTCGACCACCGCGCGCTCATCGGTGATGTCGCGCACCGCCGCGTACATCAGGCCGTTCTCCGGCACGATGGTCCAGGACAGCCAGCGGTAATCGCCGTTGGCATGGCGCATGCGGTTGACAAAGCGCGTCGACACGTTGCCGCTGGCGATGCTCTGGGTTTCCTTGACGGTGGCGTCCAGGTCCAGCGGGTGGATCAGCTCCCACAGGCGCAGGCTGCCAATCTGTTGGCGTGACCAGCCCAGGGCTGACTCCCAGGCCGGATTGAAGTTGATCGGGGTCATGTCGAAGCGCAGCACGCCGAGCAACTCGCGCGACAGTTCCCAGGTGCGGTCGCGCTCGCGCGTGCGTTGCTCCACGCGTTCACCCAGGGTCTCGGTCAGTTGCACCAGCGCCTGGGTGGCGACCTTGCGCTCGCTGATGTCCTGCATCACACCGCTGAAGCGCACGCACTGGCCATCCTTGAACAGCGAGCGGCCGTTGGCGTTGATCCAGCGTACCCGGCCACCGGGCAGCAGCACGCGGTACTCGGCATGAAAGCCGGTGTCTTCGCTCAGTGCCCGCTCGATCCTGTCCTGCAGCGGTGCCTTGTCATCCGGATGGCAGCGCTCCATCACCTGGGCGAGATCGAGCTCGCTGGTGGGCGGCACTTCATAGAGGGCCCGGCTGCGTTCGTCCAGGATCATGCCACCGGTACGCAGGTTGAGTTCCCACACGCCCATCTCGGCGGCCTGGATGGCCAGGCGGGCACGGGTTTCGACCTCTTCCAGGGCGTTTTCCGCCGCGCGGCGTTTCTCGCGTTCACGCACCTCGAGCACGGCGCGGCGGATGGCCTTGGGCAGCACCTTGAGGTTCTGCTTGAGGACATAGTCCACCGCGCCCAGGCGCATGGTCTCCACGGCCTGCTGCTCGCCGAAGATGCCGGACAGAAAGATGAAGGGGGTTTCCGGCGCTGCGGCCTGCGCGACTTCCAGTACCTGGATGCCGGACGAGGAGGGCAGCAGGTAGTCGCAGACGATCACGTCAAAGGCCTGCTGGCTCATCGCGGTGCGGGCGCCCAGGTGATCATGCACTACCACCGCTTCGATCTGCAGACCATGACGCTCCAGCGTCAGCAGCGTGAGCTCGACGTCGTGGGCGCTGTCTTCGATCAGCAGCAGCTTGACCTTGGTGAGGAGCGTCGGTGCTCCGGCGTCTTTTTTAGGCATGTCTACACATCATGATTTGGGGCGGCGAACCAGGCGCGTGGAACCCGGTGGTGGCTCGTTCAGCACGGCCCAGAAGATGCCGAGGTCGGAGATCGCGCCGACGAATTCCTTGAACTCCACAGGCTTGACCACGTAGGCGTTGACGCCCAGCTGGTAGGCGCGGTCCAGGTCTGGCTCCTCGCGCGAAGAGGTCAGCATCACCACTGGAATGCTGCGCAGCTCCTCGGCTTCGCGTACCTTCTCCAGCACTTCGAGGCCATCGACCTTGGGCAGTTTCAGGTCGAGCAACAGTACCGCAGGATTGCCTTGCACGCGATCGGCGTAGGTATTTCTGCGGAACAGGTAATCCAGCGCTTCTGCGCCGTCACGCACCACAATCACGTCGTTGGCGAGCTGGCTGCGCTCCAGCGCGAGCAGCGTCAGCTCCAGGTCATTGGGGTTGTCTTCTACCAGGAGTATCGGTTTGAGCATGGCGTGCCCTCGTGTTGATCATGCAATGGGCATGTGGGGTTTCTTGGGGAGTGAAAAGTAGAACACCGCGCCGCGGTCCGGTACACCTTCGGCCCACACCGTGCCGCCGTGCCGCTCGATGATGCGCCGCACATTGGCCAGGCCGATCCCGGTGCCTTCGAACTCCTCCATGCGGTGCAGGCGCTGGAACACGCCGAACAGCTTGCTGGCGTACTGCATGTCGAACCCCACGCCGTTGTCGCGCACACTGATCACCGTGTCGTCGGCGCGCTCCAGCACGTCGACCTCGATCCTGGCCACGGGCCTGCCGCGGGTGTACTTGATGGCGTTGGAGATCAGGTTGCGCATCGCCAGGTGCAGGAACGCCGGGTCGGCCACCACCACGGGCAGGGCATTGAAGGTCCATTCGACCTCGCGTCCTTCGTAGTCGGGGATCATCTCCAGCTTGATCGAGGCCACCATCGCCGACAGGTTCACATCGGACAGGTGCATGGTGCAGCGGCCCATCTGCGAGAAGCTCAGCAGGTTGTCGACCAGGGTGCCGGCAAATTTGGCCGAGTCTTCGATGGTGCCCAGAAAACGCAGGCCGCGCTCGGACAGGTTGTCGCCTTCGACGTCGCCCAGCAGCTCTGCATAGCCCGCAATATGGCGCAGCGGTGCACGCAGGTCGTGGGACACGCTGTAGGAGAACGCTTCCAGTTCCTTGTTGGACTTTTCCAGGTCTTCGGACAGCTGCGCCAGTTCTTCGGCCTTGCGCAGCACGATGCCGAGGATGGCCTGGCGCAGCTCCTGCACGCCTTCGATTTCGCTGGAGTCCCAAGGGGTGGAGAAGCCCTCGATAATCTGTTGCCACTTGTCGAAGCTTTCGCGCGGATTGAGCGAGCCGCTCTGGGCGATGGACTTCTCCGGTCGACCGGCCCAGTGCACCACTTGCGATTGCTCGGGCTTGAACCAGATCAGGTAGTGCGGATGCAGTTCGGAAATGGAAACCGCGAGGATACCGCTGCTGATCTTGCCCAGCTCACCCAGTTCAGGGAGGTCCCGGCCGGCGTTGTCGGTATGGAACACCTCGCTTTCGCTGCGCCGGGCCAGCCATGCCGCCAGGGCCATGATCTGTGCCCTGGACGGCGTGCGCCCGAAGGCGTCGCAGCCGGTCTCGGAAACCACTGCCGCACCCGCGGCGCCGACGAAATCGATGAAGGTATCGGGCAGGGTCCGCAGCCCGAAACGCACGCTGTCCTGGTCGGCGATCGCCCCCAGCAACTGCACGATGCGTTGGCGAATCTCCAGCATGCGCGCGTTGCGCACATGTGCCTCGCGGGTTTCGATCTGCAGCGACAGCACCCGCCCGAGCAATTCGCAAGCGGTGCGGATCTGGAAATTCACGCTGCGTGGCGTGCGGTGGTGGCAGGAAACCAGCCCCCACAGCTTGCCTTCGACCACGATCGACACCGACATCGAGGCCCAGGTCTGCATGTTGCGCATGTACTGCAGATGAATCGGCGACACGCTGCGCAGGGTGGAGAAACTCAGGTCCAGTGCCTGCCCGGTCAGCACATTGTGAGCCGGTACCAGCGGCGAGGGCACATAGTCGGCATCCTCGATCACCCGGATGCGGTTGGAACAGTACAGTGCCCGGGCCTGGGCCGGGATGTCTGAACCGGGAAAGCACAGACCCAGGTAGCTGGGGTAGCCGTCGTCGATCAGCTCGGCGTTGACCAGGCCATTGCCCTCGGCGTCGAAACGGTAGGACTTGACCCGGCCAAAGCCGGTCAGGCGCTTGATCACCCGCACGGCGCGTTCGCACAGTTCATCGATGCTCTCGACATCCGACGCACCACTGACGAAGGAGCGCACCAACGGATACAGGCGAGAGCTGGAGGTCGGCGTGGTGCCGGGGCGCTGGAATTCAGCGATCAGCATGCGGTCGTGACGGTGCAGCATCATCGGCACCGGTTGGTTGCAGTGCTTGCCGATGAGCAAGCGCACGTCGGCCACGTGATAGGGCTGTGACTCGTCCTCGTCCAGCTCGCCGAGCTGGCTGACAACGCTGTCGCCTTGCTCGACCACTGCGCCGAACGGGCTGCCCAGCAGCGCATCGGCCGGCACCGACAGCCACTCGGGAAGGTTTTCGCTGACCTGGCGTATGAGCATGCCGGGCTCTTCGATGACCATCATGAAGCCCTGGGGCTGGATGCTGCCGGGCGTGCGGATCTGCTCGCGCGCGCAGTTGGCCAGGGCGACCTGGAAGGCGTCAGCGGGTTCGGTACGGGTCACGGTGTCCCTCCTGGAGGCGTCATGGCAGGCAGCGGAGGTCGGTGGTGGCCAGGCCTGGCTGGAAAAAACGCTGACAAAGTACCAAATCCTGTCGGTTCACGATGCTAAAACTGATCGCGGCAGGCGCGAATGGTTCATTTTGACATCACGGCGTGGGGTCAGCCTGGCCGTTGGCGGCGACGAGCGGCTGGTTTACTTGATGGGCGTCAAGGGCCGCCACCGCAGGTCACGCTAGGCTCACGCACACTGACGCCGGCCGGACGGAGCGCCGATGACCTATTTCACGCTGCTGACCCTGCACCTGTTTGCCGCGCTGCTGTTCATCGGCACGGTGTTCTTTGAAGTGCTGTTTGTGGGCGCCATTCGCAAGCAGTTGCCGGCCAGCCTCATGCACATGCTGGAGGACGCCGTCGGCAGGCGCGCCCGGCAGTTGATGCCGTGGGTGCTGGTGCTGTTGTTCGGTGCCGGCTTGGGCATGGTCGCGCTTCGCTACCGGCCATTGCTGGCGGCGCCGCTGGATTCCTCGTTCGGCACCTTGCTGGCGCTCAAGATCG